>CADBRP010000227.1 GCA_902797095.1 uncultured Eubacteriales bacterium
CTGATGATCCTCACCCCGCCTTTTTCCAGCGGCGTCCATTCATCATCGACTCTCATGCCCCGCAGATTATTCTCCAGCGCCCGTATGACGCCGCCGTGCGCCGCGATAAGGACATCACGCGCGGGATCCCGCTCCAGTATGCTCCGGAGCGCGCCGACCGCGCGGTACTGCATGTCATAAAAGTTCTCCGCCCGGTTTCCGGTTTTAAAAGAAAACAGTTCCCGGCCGCGGCGGCTGTACTCCTCCGGAAATTTTTCCCGGATCTCTCTAACCGGACGCCCGTCCCATTCCCCGAGGGAAATTTCATTCAGCTCCCGCAGACGGATCACCTCCGGCCTGCGGGACAGCGATATCTTCCGGCCGGCTTCCGGACCGCATCCGTATCCCGCCGGATCTGCCAGGATATCAGCGATGATCTCCGCCGTTTCCGCCGCGCGTGACAGGAAGCTGCAGTAGATCCGCTCCGGCAGCGGTCTGTTTTCCCGCGCTGACAAAGATACGATTCTGATTCCCGCCGCCCGCGCCTGCTCTCTGCCTTCCTCCGACAGCGGAACATCGTACTGTCCGATGAACATCGGCTCAGCGTGGCGCGCTGTCTGCCCGTGCCGGATGAGGATGATCCTGCGTCCTTCCGCAAGTGAAGCCGGATCGGGCCTCTCCATGCCGTTCTCCCAGACTTCCTTCAGATCCTGATAGCCTTCCGGCGTGTCCATATCCATCACGCATCCTTCATCCGCAGACGGCACACGGATAATCTGATCCGGGCAGCGGTCGGTGATATCCTTCAGCGAACCGTCCGGATCATGCGAAATGATCTGCTCCGCGCGCCCTGAAGGAATCAGGAGCGGATGGCCCTTCTTTCCTTCATAGACCGGCACAAAAAAGCAGTTTTCTCTATCTCTTTCCAAAGCATTTTCCGCGGCTTCCATCAGCGCCCGCAATGTCTCCGCTGAAATCAGAGGGCAGTCCGCGGGCATCAGAAAAAATCCCTTCTTTCCCGGCCATCTCTTCACAGCTTCCGACAGCCCTGCCCGGACGGAGGAAAACATCCCGCTCCGGTATCCGCTGTTATACGCTTCGGTCAGATGACGCGCCGCCAGTTCCTCACGCAGGAGCTCCGCGCCGTATCCTGTCACAACGACGATGTCCTCCACGCCGGCAGTTTTTACAGATTCTTCCAGGCGAAAAAGCGCGGGTTTTCCCCCGATATCCAGAAGCGGCTTGAACGCCTTCATCCTCGAAGACATCCCCGCCGCCAGAATGACCGCCGCGTATTCCCCGGCTTCAGCTGTGTAAAAGCGCTGACGCATCTGTTTTCTCCTCTTCCCGGATCCTGCCTGCCCTGACCTGAATGATTTCCGCGGCGACGGACACTCCGATCTCCTCAGGCGTTTCCGCGCCTATATCAAGTCCGATAGGCGCATGCACCCGCGCCAGATCCTCCTCCGGCACGCCTTCCCGCAAAAGCTGGTCAAAGAGCATCCCGTTCTTCCGCCGGCTCCCGATCATTCCGATATACGCGCACGGTATCCGCAGAGCCTGGCGCAGCACCGCAAGGTCCCCCTTGTGACCCCGCGTTACGATGATCAGATAGCTTTCCTCATCCGGCTCGATTTCCTCAAAACAATGGTCGAAATCACTGCAGACGATGACCTCCGCAGCGTCGGGAAAACGGTCGCGGTTTACGTATTCCTTCCGGTCATCGATGATCCGGGTCTCAAAATCAATGTGCCGGAGCAGCGGCTCCAGCGCCTTTGCCACATGTCCGCCGCCAAAGATATACGCCTGATCCCTGACTTTTAATTCCTCAGCGAAATCTCCCGGATCCGCGGCGCTTACATATCGCAGATCGATGACCGCGTCTCCTCCGCAGCCCATGTCCAGCGCGCTTTTTTCACCGTTTTCACCTTCACCGCTTTTCCCGCCAAGGATGAATTCACGGGACATATGCTTCTGCCCGGTCTGAAGCATCTGCCGGCAGAGTTTTTCCGTTTCCGCCTCCAGCAGGCCTCCGCCCACGGTCCCGACGGTCTGCCCGTCCTCACGCATCAGAAGCATCGCGCCGCGCTTTCTCGGCGCGGACCCCTTTGTCGCGGCGACCTTCGCCGCTATAAAATCGATTCCCTCTTCGATATACTTTCTCGCGTAATACGCTATCGGCACACCCATGGTTTTCCTCCATCATCTGAGCCAGTATCTTCTGTGTTCATTCAATAACAGAAATCCCCGCTCTTTCCGCCTGTCTTTTTCACCAGATGGATCCCCGTGATCTCCATCCGTTTGTCGATGGCCTTGCACATATCATAGATGGTCAGAAGCGCCGTGGAAACGCCGGTCAGCGCCTCCATCTCGACGCCGGTCTTTCCCTCTGCGGAAGCCCTGCAGCAGGCCCTGATCTCTCCCTCTTCCTCCCGGATCTCAAAGCTGATCTCCGCGTTGTTAAGGGAAAGGGGATGGCACATGGGGATCAGTTCCGATGTCTTTTTCGTGCCCATGATGCCGGCCACCTGCGCCACGGTCAGGACATCGCCCTTCCTGACTTTGCGTCCGCAGACCGCGTCCATGACCTCACGGCTGACCCGGATAACGCCTTCCGCGACTGCTGTCCGGCAGGTCTCATCCTTTCCGGAAACATCCACCATGCGAGCGTTGCCTTTATGATCAAAATGATTGAATTCCATCTTCTGCGGTCTCCTTTTTCCGTTATTTCCGGGCGCAGTCGGATGCTCTTCCTGTCAGCACCTCCAGCCCGTGTCCCAGGGACGGCAGTATGAATCCCAGGCTCTCCTCCACCGCTTTGGGACTGCCGGGCAGATTGATGATCAGCGTCTTCCCGCGGATCCCCGACGCCGCCCGGGAAAGCATGGCCCGGGGCGTCTTTGTCATGGAGAATGCCCTGATGGCCTCCGCGATGCCCGGCGCCATCCTCTCACATACATCCTCTGTCGCCTCCGGCGTCACATCCCGCCGCGCGAATCCGGTCCCGCCGGTAGTCAGGATCAGATCCGCCTGCCTCTGATCCGCTATCCGGATCAGTTCCTTCCTGATCATATCATAATCATCCGGGATCAGCACGGATTCGATCATCTGATACCCCGCCTCCGACATCATCTGATCGATCAGCGGTCCGCTCTTATCCTCCCGCTGCCCGGAAGAGCCCTTGTCAGACAGGGTGATCCGCGCGCAGGTAAAGGGCCTGTCCTCCGCGGGCGGAAGCCATGTGACCGGATCTCCCGGCCGGATCGTTCCCCCTTCCAGCACAGCGGCAAACACTCCTTCCCTGGGCATGATGCAGTCCCCGGTCTGGTGATAGATCGCGCAATGGGTGTGGCATTCCTTGCCGATCTGGGTCATTTCGAGAAGAGCGCTTCCGATCTGAAGCCTGCTTCCCACCGGAAGGGTGCGAAGATCCAGCCCTTCTACGATCAGATTCTCACCGAAAGCGCCGAAATCCACCTCCGCGCCTTTTTTGCGGAAGTCCTCAATTTTCTCAATTCCCAGAAGGCTTACCTGACGATGCCAGTTCCCGGCGTGGGCATCCCCTTCGATACCGAAGTCCGGGCGGAGCACCGCCTGATCCGCGGGGATCTTCCGCGTCCCGCGTTTTTCACTTATACATATCGCGATCAGTTTTCCCATACTCCTTATCCTCCGATCTGTACCATGGCGCTTCCGTCCGGCGGAGCTTCCGCCCCGAAAGAATGTCCGGCCGGCTTGCTCATGACCGCTTCCAGAATCGTTCTCTTAAGCGCTTCATCTGAATCCTCCGCCAGCGCGGGCTTTAGATCCACCGTATCCTCATAGCAGAGGCACGGCCGGATCTGCCCCGTTGATGTCAGCCGGATCCGGTTGCATCTGCCGCAGAATTTCCCGTGGACCGCGCTGATGAAACCCACGGCCCCCTCCTTTTCCGGAACGCGGCAGTAAACCGCGGGGCCGCTTCCGTGCGGTCTGTCATCCGGGAGAAGCTCC
>CADBRP010000228.1 GCA_902797095.1 uncultured Eubacteriales bacterium
CCCCATCAGCCTGGATGACATGGCATCCAAAGCAAATCTTTCAAAATATCATTTTTCAAGATGCTTCCGGAAACTGACAGGATTCGCCCCGAACGAATACCTGATACAGCTGCGCCTGGATCATGCCAGAATGCTCCTGGAAAGCACCGACCTTCCGATCCGGACCGTCGGAGAAATGAGCGGATTCGCAGATGAAGCCTATTTCTCCCGCCTGTTTCATCAGCGCACCGGCACCAGCGCCAGAGCATACCGGAAAGAGTCACGGGGCTGATTGAGTCACAGGTCCCCTGACTTACTCCTGACTCATTTCCTCAAGAATCGTATCTTCACTTGCTGCCATCGCCTGAAGAGTCATGGAAAGCAGTTTGTCCAGTTCCCAGCCCAACTGGTCCGCACCCCGCTGAATCACTTCCCTGGAACAGCCGGCCGCAAACCCTTTGCTCTTATACTTCTTTTTCAGAGATTTCAGCTCCATATCCTTTGTGCTCTTTGACGGCCGCATCAGCGCAGCCGCCCAGATCAGTCCGGTAAGTTCGTCCGCGGCAAACAGCACTTTTTCCATCTCACGCTCAGGCTTCACATCGATAGTCTCTCCGCTGTCGACCGTTATACCGTAACCGTGCGAGCAGACGGCATGAATCATATCCTCACTGACGCCGCCCTCTCTTAAGAGTTCCGGCGCCTTCAGACAATGCTGCTCCGGATACAATTCGAAATCAATGTCATGAAGCAGGCCCACAATGCCCCAGTAATCGGCTTCGTCGCCGTAACCCAGTTCATTGGCGTACCATTTCATGACCGCCTCAACCGTCAGTGCATGCTGAATGTGAAACGGATCTTTATTGTATTTCTTCAGCAGATCAAACGCCGCATCTCTTGTAATCATCCGATTTGCATCCTTTCCTTCTGATTTTCCATCATGCCCCTTCCCCGACTGCGTCCGATCATGGATTCAGCCTGGGCAGAAGGTTGCCTACAATGACGATGAATGCGACAATAGCCGACATCCACAGTCCGATCTTTCCACAGAACTGCCCCGCAAATGCCTGGGACTGAAAGCCCTGGTTTTTCAGTACCGAATTGGCGATGAAAATCGCCGCGATTCCCAGCAGGACCCCGGGAATACCTGTCATGAAAAGAACCAGGGAGAGAATCCCCAGTACCAATGACAGGATCGAGATTCCCCGCGCCTCTTGCGGAGCAAATTTCACAAGCTCAAGTACGTTGCCGGTTTTCCCGCCCGCGGCAAAATCAGACTGCCCGGGGATTACCGGCTGTTCCCGTTTCGGATCACCTGAGAGCAGTCCCGCTTTGGCGAACAGAGATTCCAGATATGCGGCATACAGTCCGTTTACCTGGACTGCAAGTCCATTTATCTCTGCCACCATGCCCATGCTTCCAAGTCCGCCGAGCATCAGGCTGCCGGCCAGCGCCACCTGCCCGTTTGAATTCGTCATTACTGCAAGAATTACTTTGTCCTTACGCGGATAAATACATACCGCACAGCGTGCGGTCGCAGGAAGCATGATGTAATCCGTAAAAGCACCGGCTCCGGGTTTTCCGATTATAAAATCGTTATAGCGCTCCCTGTCCCAGTGCAGCTGCATAAAGTCATATAGCTCCTGTAAGGTCATGGTTTGTCTGATTTTAATCACTTCACGTGTCTTCATACCTCGCCACCTCCTTTAACAGTGAGTCAATGAACCTGTCCCCCTGACTCATTCGCTCCATTCCAGCCAGAAGGATACGGTAACATCTCCGTCGCCTAAAGCTTCGAGAAGTTCTTCTTTCGTAACGTATTTGATCTTTCCGAGCCGCGTGAAACTCCAGGTATTTTCGTCATAATAGATCGTGAGCTGGTTTCCCTGATAAAGAATGATGTCACCGGGCTCCGTTGTGATCTGCTCGTCATTTCGCGGCAGCTCCCAGGGGAGCGGGCCCACCTTTTCAAAGCTTCCGTAATCGTGAAGTTCCAGGTCCAGCCTTCCTTCCTTCAGCTTTTCAAAAAACGCTTCTGCCGAAGAATTCTCCGCGAGCTCCGGATAAAACCTCTTCCCATTCACTTCCAGCACCAGTTCCGCCGACATCCTCACGACCTGCAGCTCCTCTTCCGTTATCATCTCTTCCGCTTCCTTCTCTTCTGTTACCGTTTCTTCCGGTTCATCAACAGTCATCTCCTGCGTCTTTTCCTGCGAGGTCTGATTGTATTCCTGAGCCGTGTCAGTGCTGTTCACAGGCTGCACAG
>CADBRP010000229.1 GCA_902797095.1 uncultured Eubacteriales bacterium
CTTACAACAGCTACGAAGAAGGAACACGAGGATAAGAAGATCTGCATTCTGACCGCGACATCCGGAGATACCGGAAAGGCGGCGCTGGAAGGATTCGCGGACGTGCCCGGAACGGAGATCATCGTTTTCTTCCCCAATCAGGGCGTCAGTCAGGTCCAGGAGCGGCAGATGATCACGCAGGAAGGGGATAACACCCATGTTTTCGCGATCGAGGGAAACTTTGACGACGCCCAGACCGGCGTGAAGAAGATCTTCAATGATCAGGAGTTCGCTAAGAAGCTGGCCGGATACGGATGCCGCTTCTCTTCGGCGAATTCCATCAATATCGGAAGGCTCGTTCCGCAGGTGGCGTACTATGTATGGGGATACGTGAAGCTTCTGGAGCGCGGCGTGATCACAGCGGGCGAACCTGTGAACATCGTTGTCCCCACGGGCAACTTCGGAAATATACTGGCAGCGTGGTACGCGGGGCAGATGGGAGTCCCCGTGAACCGTTTCATCTGCGCGTCCAATAAAAACCGTGTCCTGACGGATTTCTTTGAGACGGGCGTTTATGATACGCACAGGGAATTTTATCTGACGAATTCACCTTCCATGGATATTCTGATCTCCAGCAATCTGGAGCGGCTTCTTTATCATCTTTCCGGCGATGACGGGGAGGAGATCTCCCGACTGATGACTTCGCTGGAGCAGGACAGACACTACGAGGTCAGCGAGAAGATCAGGGAAGGAATGAAGATGTTCAGCGGCGGTACAGCCACAGTGGAAGAAACCAACGAGGCTATCGGCGATATGTACCGCAGAAACGGATATCTGATGGATACGCATACAGCTGTAGGATACAAGGTGTACCGGGACTATGTGAAGGAAACCGGCGACACCACGCCGACCCTGATAGCGTCCACGGCAAGCGCGTATAAATTCGCGGAGAGCGTGGCGAAATCCATCGGCCTTCCGGAGAGAGAATCGGGCTTCGAGTACATTGAGGATATCGCGAAGGAAACGGGAGTCCGCGTACCGAAAGCACTGCGGGATCTTGACAAAAAGGAGATCCGCCACCGCGGCGTGATAACCATAGAACAGATGCCCGAGGCTGTCGAAGAGAGTGTGAAATAACGCAATCGGTCAGGAGAAAAAATGAGAAACGGCAACATAAAGAAAAGCGCTGCGGCATGGATCCTCGTCCTGTTAATGACGGTGATTTCCGCTGCCGCGCTCACAGGCTGCAGTTCGGAGCCTAAAACCCTTGAGGAGTATCTTTCGGAAAACGCGGGGGCGGCGCAGGAAATCGAGGAAAGCCTGTCCGGCCTTGAAAACGATGATATGGGCCTTAATATTGAATACAAGAAGAACAAGGTCATCATCACCTGCGAGATGAAGACGACCTATGAGGAGCCTGTGGTCTCCACGCTGAAGAAGGTCTACTCCGAGCAGGTGGAAAAAGAGCTTGGGCCTGCTCTTGAGGAGGCCGCGCGGGAGATCGAAAGCGAGACCGGCATCCAGGGCGTCAGTATTGATATGCTCATCAACAACGGTGACGGAAGCGAGCTCTGGAAGGGAACATACCCTGCTCAGACAGATGCCGGAGGAGAAGAGGACGGAGAGGATTCCGCTGAAGAGACTGAGACCGAAAAGGATGAGTGATCCCCGGTCCCAGCAGAACGATTAAACAAAAAAGATAAAGAGGCGGCTGCGCCGGACGGTGAACAACGTGAAATGTCCGGGCAGGCGCCTCTTGTTTTGTTCTGTTATGCCGATCTCTGCAAATCAGAAAAAGTGCCGGTGATCTTTTTTCAGGCGGAGATGGTGGAACCCTCTGCGGGGACTCAGGAGCTTGCCCAGCCCGCGGTTGTAGATGCGGTAGGCGTTGCGCCCGATCCAGTGTTCCTTGTATTTTCCTTTCAGGGTCATCTTCCGTTCCCTGCCGCCAGCGCTTACAGTATCGTGGAACTTCAGCGCGTGGATCATATCGTTGTTGCACAGTATCGGATGATCGATCTCAGTCCAGGCCATGCCGATATAATCCGTCACGTGGGAGTCGGAGCCGCCGATCCCGGGCAGCCTGTACCTCAGCGCCAGATGCGACGCAAGCCTGTTTGATTCCGGCAGCTCGCATGTATTGAAGACCTCAACGAAGTCCATGTGTTTCAGAAGGCGGGGATTCATTTTCTTAAAGCCCATCATGCTGGAGGTGGATACGCCGTATGGATGGGCGGGGCCCAGTACGCCTCCCAGTATGTGAACCAGGAGAATTAGGCGGCTGCATTTCATGCCGCGGGTCTTGAGTATGGGCAGATATACGCCGTCCGGCAGAATGACCAGTATGTGTCCTGCGTCCTTTGTGTCATATTCCATTCCCCGGATCACCGTAAGGCCTTCATAGGCGGGATCGTTCGCTACCTGATCCCAGGCCTTGCAGCCTTTGTAGCTGTTGTGATCCGCGATCATAAAGCCGTCGTAACCGAGCTCCATGAAACGCCGGGCATATTCTTCAACGGGGACCTTCGAGTCCAGAGAGCCTTCCTTTGTATGACAATGAAGATCAAATTTCATTTTATTTCACCGCAATTCAGTATCGTTTTCAAATCGTCTTCATTATACCACATCCCGGCGGGATCAGCATTGGGCACTTGAGCCTGTGTGAACAAAAAGCGGGCCCTGCCTTTGCGGAAAAATGTCAAAAAATGGGATTGACAATATTTTCCAGAAAAGGTATACTGACAATACATCGCGATGAAATGATGAAAAGGGGAAGCCGCGGGAGGCAGGATCCCCCGCGGCGTTTTAAGGGAAAG
>CADBRP010000230.1 GCA_902797095.1 uncultured Eubacteriales bacterium
CAGGCGGAAGAGGCGGCAAAGGAACTGGTCGCCATGGGCTGCTCCGCGGTGGAGCTTTGCGCGGGATTCGGAAATGAAGGAATCGCGAGGATCAAGAAGGCAGTCGGCCCCGGGATCGCGGTCGGGGCGGTGAAGTTTGACTTCCATCCCGCTTTTGACTGGAAGAGCGGCGATGACATGTTTCAGTAAAAGGAGAGATAACAATGAGCAGGATCAATGATTTTCTGAGTGAAGCAGGCGTGTTCTTTCTGGCGACGGCCGACGGCGATCAGCCGAAGGTAAGGCCGCTTGGAGCGCATATGGAAATGGACGGAAAGGTCATCTTCGGGGTCGGCGATTTCAAGGATGTATATAAGCAGATGGTCGCGAATCCGAAGGTGGAGATCGTGGCCTGCAAGCCCGACGGGCACTGGCTGCGCTATACCGGAAAGGTTGTTTTTGAGACGGATCCGAAATACGCGCAGGCCGCGCTGGACGCCATGCCGGACCTGAAGAACATCTATAACGAGACCACAGGCAAGAAGATGATGATGTTCCATCTGGAAGACGCGACCGCGGTCGACATCGCCATGATGGGCGAGGGAGAAAATCTGCTGGATTAGCCATGATCATCAACACAGGAATGAGAACGGATATCCCCGCTTTTTACGGCAGGTGGCTGAGGAGACGGGTGGCGGAAGGCTTCGTGCTGGTCCGCAACCCGTACAACCCGCGGCAGGTCACAAAGTATCTGCTGACGCCTGACGTGGTGGACATCATGGCGTTCTGCTCCAAAAACCCGGCGCCCCTGGTCCCGTACCTGAGTGAGTTCGACGCTTTTCATCCCTTCTGGTTCGTGACGATCACTCCGTACGGGCCGGAGATCGAACCGAATGTGCCCCCGAAGGAATCGGTCATGGAAACGTTCAAGCGCGTCTCCGATCATGTGGGACCGGACTCTGTGAGCTGGCGCTATGATCCGATTTTCATATCCGAGCGCTACAGTCTGCAGGCGCACATCGAAGCGTTTGAACAGATGGCGGAGACGCTTCGGGGATACACGAAACAGGCGGTCATCAGCTTTATCGATCTTTACGAAAAGACGAAACGGAACTTTCCCGAAGGAAGGTGGGTGCAGCAGGACGAACGGATCGCCATCGGGACTGCTTTTGCAAAGGCAGGGGAAAGAAACGGGATAACTGTGAGAAGCTGCGCGGAGGGAACAGACCTGGCTGCCTGCGGCGTTGACATCTCCGGGTGCATGACGCGGCAGATCCTGGAGGAATCCTGCGGGGAGCCGCTGGACGTCCCGAAATACGAGACGGCGCCGCGGCCGGAGTGCAGCTGCCTTCTCGGGCATGATATCGGAGCGTATAACACATGCCCCCATGACTGCCGCTATTGCTATGCCAATTACGACAAAAGGCTCGTGCGGCAGAACCTGCGTTTGCATGACCCTGACAGCCCGTTCCTGATCGGGCATGAGATGGAGGGCGACAGGATCACGGCAGCGAGGCAGGAGCCTTTCATTTCGGATCAGATGAGGATGGTGTTCTGACAGCAAAAACAGGACAGGCACTGGTGAACGATGGCTTACAGCGAACTGATCAAGGACTTCAACAAAATAAGGGACTACATGCGCCAGTTCTATGTCTACGGGTTCAAAACCAGGGACGAGTATGACGCGAAGAGCGCCCGCAGTTATGACAACGAGCGCAGGCGCATCGAAAGCTGGCTCGGCGAATACATGTCTTTCCGGCAGGAGCCTTCCGGGAAGGTCTCTTTTATTTCCGTCGACTGCGGCGGGATCGTGAGCAATCCTCTTTACAACGCGTTCAAAGCCAAAAGTTTCACGGCCAATGACATCGTCCTGCATTTCTGCGTTCTGGACATTCTGCAGCCCGGCGTCAGGCTTGGTGTTTCGGAGATCACGGAGCTGATCGACGGGGAATATATGTCCGCCTTCGAAGAGCCGAAGGTGTTCGACGAGGCGACCGTCAGGAACAAGCTCAACGAATACGCAAAGGCAGGTATACTGGACGTCGAAAAGGCCGGCAGAAAAAATCTTTACAGCCGTTCTGAGGATACGGTC
>CADBRP010000231.1 GCA_902797095.1 uncultured Eubacteriales bacterium
GGTGATAAGTTCCCGCAGTCTCGGCAGGACCTTCTCAGGCCTTCCGTAGATCCTGGTCAGCTCCTGCAGCAGCTGGATTCCCCGCTCGGAAACATCGCATACCGAACAGATCTCCCGCAGGGTATGTATATTCTTTTCCCCGAGGCAGGTGATCAGTTCTCTTCTTATCTCGTCGTTTACGCGGTAATCCGAAAGGATGGCGGAGATAATGTCCAGATTCGACACATCCAGGATGCACCCCGGCGCGATCTTGCGCAGGGTCTTCGCCGCCAGCATCAGCACCTCGTAAAGATTGTAATCGTCGATATCGCCGATGCACTCGATGCCGACCTGCATCAGTTCCTGGAACATATGGCTGCGTCTGGAAACGCGGTATATGTTCTCGTTATAGTAAACCTTCTGGACGATTCCCGGGCTGTCGGTGGTGTTCTTCACCACGCTCAGGGTAACGTCCGGCTTCAGCGCCATCAGCTTCCCGTTGGTGTCCGTGAAGGTGATGACATTGACGGAATCGAGGAAATCCTTGTTTCTTACGTAAAGCTCGAATTCCTCAAACTTCCGGATCTTGAACTGCTCATATCCGTAGCTCGCGTACATTGCGCGCAGATCAAATATCATGCGCTCATTCTTTTTCAGCTCATTGCTGCTCTTCATAAAATCTGTAACCTCTCAAAACCATGATAAAAAAGCGTGCGCCCGCACTGTCACATACTATCACTTTACCGCGTTAACGTCAAGAAGTTTATGGAAATCAATCCCTCCCGGGACGGATACCGTGGAACTGATAGTATGTGGTCTCGATCGTCCCGTTGTAAAGCTTGCGGCGCCTGTCCGCCTTCCGCCCGAGGGCGCCCTCGATCTCCTTGTCCGCCGTGATCGCGAAAAGGCTCCAGTCGGGATGCGCTTCAAGCCCTTCCTTAAAGGCCCGGTAGATCCCTTCCAGCTCCTCCCCTGTCCCGATTCGGATTGCGTACGGAGGGTTTGTTACAAAGACAGGGCCTGCCGCTTCTTTCGCGAAGGGAGCCTCCGCTCCTTTTCCGTCCCCCTTTGC
This sequence comes from uncultured Eubacteriales bacterium, assembly GCA_902797095.1. Classification (GTDB taxonomy): domain Bacteria; phylum Bacillota; class Clostridia; order Peptostreptococcales; family Anaerovoracaceae; genus Lentihominibacter. The sequence continues at coordinate 1,052 of CADBRP010000231.1, forward strand.
CGCAAGGAGCCTGCAAACGTCCGCCCTGGCAAATGTTATCTGATCATCAACGCCCGCTTCCGCCGCGTTCTCCCTGGAAGAGGCGACCGCTTTCCGGTCGATGTCATATCCGTAGATCTTTAGCTTCGCGTCCGTTCTGATCCTTTTGAAGGCGGCCTGCCTTTCCTCCTTCCAGAGCGCGGGGCTTATGAAGTCCCACCCTTCCGAGGCGAATCCCCTGGAAAGCCCCGGGGCGATATCCATGCCGATCATCGCCGCCTCGATGGGGATCGTTCCGCTGCCGCAGCAGGGATCCACCAGCACCCGGTCCGGTTTCCAGAATGACAGCTGCACGAGAGCCGCTGCCAGAGTTTCCTTCATAGGCGCCGCCACGTCGGATACCCGGTACCCGCGTTTATGCAGCCCCGCGCCGCTGGTGTCGATGGTGAGCACCGCCCTGTCCTTGAGCAGCGTCAGCTTGACGGTGTATTCCGCCCCCGTCTCCGGAAGAAGATCTGTCACGTAGAATTCCTGCAGGCGGCAGACGATGGCTTTCTTGACGGTGCGCTGGCAGGCCGGCTCGTTATGGAGCTTCGACCTGACCGTCGTGCAGGTCACCGTAAAACGGCCGTCCGCCGGGATCCATTCCTCCCACGGGACAGCCTTCGTCTGCTGAAACAGCGACTCAAAATCGGGCGCGTCAAACTCCGCAGCCCTGAGCAGCACGCGGTCAGCGCAGCGCAGCCAGAGATTGGAGCGGACGATGCCCCGCTCGTCCGCGCTGTATGTCACCTTGCCGTCTTCAGTTTTTATGATCTGATATCCCAGCGCTTCGATCTCGCGCCGGACCACCGCCTCCAGACCAAAGGCAGCGGTTGCGATCAGTTCTCTCTTCATTTCAGATGGTCACTTTCTTATAAGATGCCTTAGCGGGGAAGTATCATCCGCGAAATAGTTCTCTCCGTCAGACTTGTAACGCTTCATCATTTTTTCCATATGCGGATCCTCACGGAGCTCCTGCTGATGATAGCGTTCCTCTGACTCCGTCAGTTCCTCCGCTGTCTTCATATGGTCACAGATCGGGCGCGGCAGCGCCTTCATGTAGATGAGCGGCGCGATCACAAGCAGATGCAGAACGGTAAACACCGCGGCAAGCCCAACCGGAAGGGCCGGCCCGCTTCCCGCCAGGACCGGCGTGAAGCACAGCAGGACCCCGATCAGCCATACGATCGATGTGACGTAGCGGTTCTGCAGCTTCCACAGCGCGGCGGAAAGCTCCGGGTCCCTGTATTCACCGGCCTTTCCCTCCCGCCGCATGACCTGCGACCAGCGGTTGCTGAGAAAATACAGCCTCAGGCACGCCTTATAATCCGCCGCGAAAGAACCGTCAGCATGGCCGGAGCTGTCAGCGGCGTTGCCGGCTTCCGTCTTTTCCGGCTCCGGCTTTTCCGGCTCCGGTTCATCCGGCTCCGGCTCATGCCCGGAATCTTCCTCTTCCGGCGCCGCGACCGAAGTCAGGATGCAGCGGCCCTCTCCCATCACGGAAAGCTCTTCGTCCTCTCCGCCCGCGGTTTTGATTACAGCCTGGGCCCCCTCCGGGACCATCCTGCTTTCTCCGCCGCAGTTTAAGACCACATATCCGTCGAGGCAGAAGATCCCGGTATATAACGTCTCGTTTACCCCGGCCTTTTCCGCGTCCGGCAGGTCCCCGAGGCTTACCGCCTCCTCTGTCAGCTGCAGGATCCGCATCCGGCCTCTGCTGCCTTTGCGGAAGATCAGATTATAATCCCGCGTCAGCGCCCCGAAGCATTTCGTATCCTCTTCTCCTCCGAAGCTGTCCTGCTGAAGGGGCTCAAGACGCGCCGAGCGCCGCGCGTCATGCGCCAGCACCACGTCTCCCTCCAGGACCATCAGTATCCTGTCATAGTCCGGAAGCGGCGTAAATGAGGACTCCTCCTGATCTGAAGAGGCCGTGCTCAGGCGGAACAGAAAATCCCTGTCCGCGTACACCGCCTTCTCCGGAACGATCGCAAGCTCCCTGGTCGTTCCGCCGGACCACGTGCTGTCCCTGAAATCCGCTTCCCTGAAGACTCTGATCTCTGTCATTTCTGAATCTCCCACTCAAACCTTCCTCCGAAGAGGTCATATCCTGTTACATGCACGCGCCGCGCGCCCCGGGCAGGCACCTCCGCGTACATCTCATCTCCTTTGATGATCCGTTCCGCCTCATGGACAACGCCGTCATAATCCGGATCCACACTCCAGAAATGGATCAGGTCCACGCTGTCCCGGTTCAGGAATCCGGTCACCGTCTCCCGATCGCTCTGACGCACCAGAGACAGATCCGGACGGATCCGGACAGGTCTTAGGATCCCGTCCTTCAGCTCAAATTCAGCGCCGGTCTTCGGCAGGGTCTCCTGCCCCCGGAGCTTCCGTTCCACCTGGAATCTTCCCGGATGGCCGCAAAGGCGGAGTATCTGCCCGGCCACGGCGACCTCTCCCTCGTCACACATGATCCAGGGCCTTTTCTTTTCCGCGCAGACAGCGCCCATCGTTCCCGTCCCGGCGAAGAAATCCGCGCAGAGGTCTCCTTCATCGCTGCAGGCTTCGATGATGCGCTCCAGAAGCTTCTCGGGCTTCTGCGTCGCGTATCCGGTCCTCTCGGAGGAAGTCCTTCCCACCATATCGATGCTCCAGACGTCCTTCATATTGACCATCGTGTACCAGCCGTGCTCGTCCTCGAACTCCTCCACTCCTTTGAACCGGTACGGCTTGCCCTCCCGGTTGTAGGATTTCTCCCTGAGCGGATGAAATTTATAGTTTTCCGTTTTGCTGTAAAACAGGAGCGTGTCGTGCTTCCTGGAAAAACTTCGTCTTCCCGCGCCGCCGGATTTATAGGTCCAGGCGATCTCATTGATGAAGCGCTCATGCCCGAAGATCTCATCCAGCATCATCTTCACATAATGCGCGCCGTGCCAGTCAAGATGGACCCATAGGCTCCCGGTATCGGAAAGAAGCTCCTTCATGACAAGGAAACGGACCACGAGCATCCTGAGGTACTCTTCGAAATCGTTGCCCCACTTATCGTCATACGCGCCCACCTTCAGCACCGGGGATTTTGTCCCGTCCGCGCCCTGTATCTGCACAGAGGCCTGGTATTTCGCGTTGGAAAAGAACGGGGGATCCACGTAGATCAGCTGGATCTTTCCCTTCATGCCTTTCGCCTTGAGCAGCCAGAGCATGTACTCCAGATTGTCGCCTGAAGCGATGCGGCTCACAGGCATATCCTCCGGATCCGGGTCCTGTTCCTCCTCCGCGGCGATCTGGGCGATCTCCATCTGGATGCCGTCACGGACGGAATCCGCGTCCCAGGCGTCCGGACCGGAGAAGCCGTATCTCTCACGCGCCGTAAACGGGCTGCAGGACTCCTCATTCATCAGCAGACGGAAGTTTTCCGTCCCGCTGCGCATGGCCTGCAGCAGAGCCTCGATCCTGTTCATTTCAGAAGCACCTCCATGAGATCTTCCCGCCCGGCCTCAGACAATGCCTGCCGGACGAGTTTTCTGTTTTCCTTTTTATGAAAATGCAGCAGCGCGCGCTGCAGTTTTTTCTCTTCAAGGGTGTCCGCGACAAAGACCTTTTCGCCTGTCAGCGGATCCTGTCCAGTGTGGTACATGCATGTGGCGAGCGTACCCGGCGTGGGGTAAAAATCCTGCACCTGATCCGGAATGAAGCCGGTCTTTTTCATGTACAGAGCGAGCTCGCACGCGGACTGAAGCGTGCTTCCCGGATGGGAGGAAATATAGTACGGCACCATGTACTGCTTTTTCCCGAGCTTCCTGTTCATCTCATTGTAACGCATGCTGAACCGGTCAAACACTTCGATCCCGGGCTTGTGCATCTTCTCCAGCACCTCGGGGGCCGCGTGCTCCGGAGCGACCTTGAGGATCCCGCTCACATGATGCGCGCAAAGATCCTTCAGGAACTGGCTGCCGTGCTTTTTGTCCGCCAGAAGATAGTCGTAGCGGATCCCCGACCGGATGAAGACCTTCCTGACCCCGGGGATCTTTCTGAGTTCCCGGAGCAGACCGATGTACTCGCTGTGATCCGCCTCAAGCGCCGGGCATGGGCGGGGAAACAGGCAGTCCCTGTTTCTGCACATTCCCTTCTCAAGCTGTTTCGAACAGGACGGAGCCCGGAAATTGGCGGTCGGGCCTCCGACATCATGCACGATCCCGCGAAACGCCGGGTCTTTCGTCATGTTCCTGACTTCTTCTATGATGGCCTGCGGGCTTCTGCTTCTTACCTCGCGCCCCTGATGGTATGTAATGGCGCAGAAAGCGCAGCCCCCGAAGCAGCCGCGGTTGGCGGTCACGCTGAAGCGCACCTCGCTCAAAGCCGGCACGCCGCCCATTTCATCATAAGACGGGTGGCTGTTCCGTTCAAAAGGCAGCGCGTAGAGGTCATCCAGCTCCTGCCTTTCCAGTGGAGGCTGGGGAGGATTCTGTATTACATAATATTTATTTTCGTATTCTTCCAGGAGACGGCCCCCGTTGACCGCGTCATTGCTGCGGTACTGCATGCCGAAGCTTTGCGCGTAGGCTTCTTTAGAAGCCGCGATCCGCGCAAAGGCAGGCAAAACGATGTCATCCTCAAAGATATCGGGGTCCTTCCTGCGTACACATGTGCCGCGGATCCATCCGATATCCCCGGCGCTGATCCCGGCGTCAAGGGCTTCCGCGATCTCAAGGACCGCACGCTCTCCCATCCCGTAGATCAGGATGTCCGCCCTGGAGTCCATCAGAACCGACCGCCTTACGCTGTCATCCCAGTAGTCGTAATGCCCCAGCCGGCGCAGACTCGCCTCGATGCCTCCGATGATCACCGGAACATCCCTGTACGCCTGCCGGGCGAGATTGCTGTAGACGATGATCGCCCGGTCGGGCCTTTTCCCGCCTGCTCCGCCGGGGGAATAAACATCCCTTTTTCTCCTGTGCCTGAAAACAGAGTAGTTGTTGACCATTGAATCCACGCATCCGCTTCCGATCAGAAAACCGAGACGGGGCTTTCCGAAGCGCGTAAAATCAGCCGCGCTTTTCCAGTCCGGCTGTGCCAGGACCGCGATCCGGTAGCCTCTGGATTCCAGAAGCCGTCCCAAAAGCGCGGTTCCAAACGAAGGATGGTCCACATAGGCGTCCCCTGTCACAAGGACAAAATCGACCTGCTCCCATCCTCTTTCCTGCATGTCTTTCTCTGTGGTCGTAAGAAACATATAATCAGTATATCATATCCCGCCGCGAATAGGCCGCGGGCGATAAAAAAAGGCGCGGACCGTATGGGTCGCGCCTTTTCATGCTCTGCTTATTATCCGAGGAACTGCAGCACAGCCTTCTTGACATCGTTTCCGTCGGCCACTCCTTTGACCTTCGGCATTACGCTGCCCATCAGCCTGCCCATGGAGCCCTTGCCGCTTCCGGCCTCGATTCCGGCTTCCGCGGCGGCGTTCTTCACCGTCTCCATGATCTCTTCCGCAGTCAGCTGCTTCGGCATATACGCCTTCAGCACCTCGATTTCCGCGTTGTAAGCGTCTGCCAGGTCCTGACGGCCGGCAGCTTCGAAGTCAGCCAGGGCATCCTTTCTCATCTTGACCTGCTTGGCCAGGATCGCAGCGACACCCGCGTCATCGATTTCTTCCCTGTTGTCCACTTCATACTGCTTGATCGCAGCTCTCAGGAAACTGATGGTTTCCTTGCGGACAGTCTCTCTCTTTTTCATTGCGTCCTTAAAGTCAGCATCGAGTCTTTCTTTTAAGGTCACTTCCAACACCTCTTTTTCTATTTGCCCGCCTTCGCCTTAGACGGACGTTTCAGATCAGTACTTTCTGGCTTTCTTTCTGGCAGCCTCGGACTTCTTCTTTCTTCTTACGCTGGGCTTCTCATAGTGCTCTCTTTTTCTGACCTCAGCCATCACGCCGTCTCTGGCGCAAGATCTCTTGAATCTTTTCAGCGCGCTTTCCAGGCTTTCATTTTCTCTTACGATTACCTGTGCCATCCCCATCTCACCTCCTGACTTCCGTAAAATGGTTTGCTTACAACGTTGATATTATAAACTCTTGCCGGAGCGATTGCAAGCATTTTCTGCCCCGCGGAACGCGGAAAAAACGCGCGGAAACAGCAGCCTCTCCATCGAAAAGGTGCAGTTGCTTCGCACTCTGCGCGGGTATCGTTTATTGTGCGCTTTCTTCGATTTCTTCACGTTTGTCATACTAATTCGCTTTGGCACTGTGCCGTTTCTGATCAGATGAATTTGTTTGTCACACTGCAGGCTTCACTGCAGGCCTCAAATACTGCTGTCA
>CADBRP010000232.1 GCA_902797095.1 uncultured Eubacteriales bacterium
ACTGCGCGTGAGACCGGCGCCGGGGAGTATCTTGTTATTGCTATCGGTCAGATACATGCCGGAAACGCACACAATATTATACCTGACACCGCGATGATGGAAGGCACGATCCGCACTATGGATACGGAAATGATGGATATGGCAAAGAATCGGATCCGTGAGGTCGCGGAAGGAATAGCCGGGGTGTACCGTACCAGCGCGCGGGTCGAATATAAAAAATACATTCCCGCGATGATCGTGGACGAGGATACCGCGAACAGCTCAGAGGCTTATCTGGGAGAACTCCTGGGGGATAATGCCATGCGTATTCCTGCCGGGATGCAGGGCGGCGGAAGCGAAGATTTCGCTTATGTGACAGAAAAAGTTCCCTCAGTCACGCTTATTCTGGCAGCGGGGGATTCGGAAGAAGGATATGTATATCCGGCACATCATCCGCAGGCCCGTTTTGATGATTCAGTACTTCCTACGGGAACGGCGGTGCATGCGTATACAGCACTGCGTTGGCTGCAGGAGCATAAATAATAAGCTTCATAATTAAGTAAAGGAGGCTGTGAAAATGGCAGGGAAAGAGACTTTTGTCGCAAACAAGGGCTCGGCTGAAGCAGGCAAAGCTGTATTTCTTCAGGTGTATAACGAAGAAACAAAAATGCCGATGGAACTTCAGGAGAAACTCCTTTTGGAGATCCTTGCGGACAACGCCGATACCGAGATTGGCAGGAAATACGGCTTTGGTGAAATAAAGACCATTGACGAATACAGAAAACGCGTCCCGGTAGCCGTATATGATGATTTTGCGCCCTATCTTGAGCGAATGAAAGACGGGGAAAAGAATGTGCTTACCGCATACGCTTTCAATCATATGAATACCACCTCGGGAACGGTGGGAAATCCAAAATATGTTCCCATGACCGACAGACAGCAAAATGTCTTTTTGAAATACAACTTCCTCTACAATAACGGCCTCAAAGCGGAACTTCTTCCCGAAGAATGGATGAAGGGCAAAATATTCTGCACTTCCGAGGGAACCTGCACCACCCTTGATAACGGAATAACGATAGGATGCGCATCCGCGAAGAACGCCGAGTTTCTGCAGGATCCTGACAGTGCTCAGGGCCGTATGCTGAAGGCTATCTTCACTTCGCCTGTAGAAGCGATGGTGCCTCAGGAGGGAACGGATACAAAGTATCTTCATATACGCTTCGCGCTCATGGAGCCGGATGTGACCGGCGTCGTTACCGGTTTCTACAATATGCTGGCGCATCTGTTCCAGTATCTGGCGGATAATTATGAAATGATCATAGATGATATCGAGAAAGGCACGATCGACGAGAGCGTGGTGATGCCCGAATCGGTCAGGGATGCTCTCCTGAAGCAGATAAAACCGATGCCTGAGAGAGCGGCGGAACTCCGCGAGGCCTTTGCTGAAGGGCCGGACAAGCCTTTCTTAAAGAAAATCTGGAAGAACCTCGTATACTTGAACGGCGCGGGCGGTGACGGACTTGCCATTTATGATGAGAAGATCAGGGAGAAATTCTCCGGCGGCCTCGTTCACAATATCTATGCCGGAATAACTGCGTCCGAAGGACTGTGGTCGGTGCCGGCGGGCGTTGATACTCTCGATTCGATCCTGGCTGCCGGCAGCGCGTTTATGGAGTTCCTGCCTGTTGAGGAGGGAGATGACTTCAGCAAAGCCGTGCTTATGGATGAGCTTGAAGAAGGAAAGATCTACGAGCTTATCATCACGAATTACTGCGGTTTCTATCGTTACAGGATGAGCGACGCCGTAAAGGTCACGGGATTCATCAACAAGACGCCTCTGGTCCAGTTCATGTATCGTGTAAACAAGACCATCAGTGTTGCGCTTGAAAAGACCACCGAGGTGGCTCTCGACCAGACGGCCAGAAGAGCGGCAGACGAGATGGGCTTTTTCCTGTCGGATTACTGTGTATATCCTAATCCCGATGAGACCCCGGGCAGATATGACTTCCTGATAGAACCCGGTTTCGAAGATCTGGGAAAGCTCTCTGTGGATAAACTGAAGGAGTGCATCTATAAGCATTTAAGCGAAGCCAATCCCAGATACGCCTATGCGGTGGAGCATGATCAGCTGGCAATACCGGAGGTACTGATACTCCAGCCAGAGACAGGCATTCTGTACCGCGAGATGATGATATTCCGCGGCACCAACCCCAGCCAGTTAAAGCCCGTGCATGTCATCGCCAACGAACGCCAGCGGAAATTCTTCTTCGGGCTTGTTGAGGAGTAAAAAAGTCTTTGACATGGACTCGTGAACAGAGTAAAATAACTTTGTGTCACGCAAAGTGGCGCATTTTCGTGTGAGCAGGAAGCCCCGGGCATTTGTGCCGGGGGAGCCGGAGCGAGCACGGCCTAAACGTTACAGGATGCTGAACACATTGCGGGCCTTAAGGCTCAGGCCGGGGCGGGCAATCCAGTAGGCAGCACCGAACCAGATCGGAGACGATCCCAGTAGGTAGAAAGGAACGGACATGAGTTCATTTATCGCAAAGCCTCAGGAAGTCGAACGCAAGTGGTATGTAGTCGACGCTGAGGGAAAGAACCTGGGAAGAATGGCGTCACAGATCGCCGCGATCCTCAGAGGAAAAAACAAGCCGACGTACACACCGCATGTTGACTGCGGAGACTATGTCATCGTCATCAACGCTGACAAGGTCGCTGTAACAGGCAAGAAGAGATCCGAAAAGATCTACAAGAGACACACCGGTTATCCGGGCGGACTCAGAGAGATGACTTTTGATCAGATGATGGAAAAGCATCCGACTGAGGTTGTCAGACATGCTGTCAAGGGCATGATGCCGAACGGCAAGCTCGGAAGACAGATGTTCAAGAAGTTAAAGGTGTATGCAGGTCCGGAGCACAACCACGCTGCGCAGAAGCCGGAACCGCTGGATATTTAAGGAAGGGAGGATTTGAACGATGGCAAAAACACAGTACTACGGAACAGGCAGAAGAAAGTCTTCCGTCGCCAGAGTCAGACTCGTCCCGGGCAGCGGAAATATCACGGTTAACAAGAAGCCGCTGGATGATTATCTGGCGATGGATATCGTAAAGCGTGAAGTAAAGAGACCTTTTGAGATCGCTGGCTGCGAAGGCAAGTTCGACGTAATCGCTACCGTAAGAGGCGGCGGATTCACAGGACAGGCCGGTGCTCTCAGACACGGCATTTCCAGAGCACTCTGCGAAGCTGACAGGGAAGCTTACAGACCGGCGCTGAAGGCGGCTGGTTTCCTGACCAGAGATTCCAGAATGAAGGAAAGAAAGAAGTACGGTCTCAAGAAGGCGAGAAGAGCGAGCCAGTTCTCCAAG
>CADBRP010000233.1 GCA_902797095.1 uncultured Eubacteriales bacterium
ACGCTGCGCTTTCCGTCCGAGTACTCGCCCCGGCCGAACCCGGTCATACTTTTTATCATCCGAAACTCCATTTCTTTCCGATTTATGTTACTATACTTATTGTAGTTTCATTCAAAGGAAATAACAACCCATTTTCAGGAGGCTTGATATATGTCATTTGACGGAGTGGTCACCATGGCCGCGGTGGAGGAACTGAGGCGCGAGCTTCTGCTCGGCAAGATCGAAAAAATCTACCAGCCTCAGGCGGAGCAGCTTATGATCAGCATTCATACAAAGGCAGGCCGGCGGCGCCTGTTCTTTTCTGCTGCGGGAAACCATTCCGGCGTCTATCTCGTCGGGCAGTCGACCGAGAATCCCGTCGTGCCTCCCGTGTTCTGCATGGTTTTGCGCAAGCACCTTGGAGCCGCGAGGATCCAGGACATCCGCCAGCACGAGAACGACCGCATCATCGAGATCCTGATGGAGACTGTCGACGAAATGGGGTTTTCTGTAAATCGCATGCTGACGGCTGAGATCATGGGAAAACACAGCAATATCCTCCTGATCGACACCGGAACAGGACGCATTATCGACAGCATCAAGCATATATCCATCGATGTAAACCGCGCCAGACAGATCCTCCCCGGCAAGCAGTATGAATATCCTCCGCAGCAGCACAAGATTCCGTTCTCGGAGGTGACCTGCGAGGATATCTCCTCCATGATTACCAATGATTTCCAGCCCGAACGGGATCTTCTTTCGGGTATCCAGGGGATCTCCCCTGTCTTTGCGCAGACGCTTGCTAGCGCGGGATTTGCGGGAGACCAGAGGAGCGGCGCGTCATTTTCCCCTGAGCTCGCGGCGGAAAAGCTGCGTTCCGTAGTATCCGGAATCAGGGAAAACAGCATTTCACCCGCCGTCTATCTGGACAGCTCCGGCAAGCCGGTGGATTTTCATATCACACCGCTGTCGGTCTACGAAGACGATCCGTCCTACCAGACCATGCGGTTTTCCACCATCAGCGAGGCTGCGGAATACTTCTTCAGACACCGCGAATCCTCGAATACAGTCAAACAGAAATCAAACGACCTGCAGCGCGTCATCCGCACCGCCCTCGACCGGCAGAAGCTTAAGATGCAGAAGCTGGCGGAGGACCTGAGGAAGGCGGAAAAGGCAGACCGCCACCGCCTGTACGGAGAGCTTCTGACAGCGAACCTGCATGCTGTTAAGCCCGGCGACACGGAAGTGACCGTCACCAGCTACTATGACGGCTCACAGGTGAAGATCCCTCTTGACCCCAGATTCTCCCCGTCGCGCAACGCCCAGCGGTACTTCAAAAATTACGCCAAGGCGAAGACTGCGCTTCGTGAAAAGACGGTCCAGCAGGAGGAAACGCAGCAGGAGATCGACTGGCTCGAGTCCGTTCTCGCCTTCGCTCAGAGCGCCTCGACCGTTGAGGAGACAGAGCTGATCCGTCAGGAACTGGTGGACTGCGGTCTCATACGCTACCGTAAGTCAAAGAAGGACCACCCGGGAAGAAAGACGCGCCCGACGCCCTACTCCTATACGCTTCCCTCCGGATTTACCGTGCTCGCGGGAAGAAACAACAGGGAGAATGACTGGCTGACCTTAAAGCGCGCCTCAGGCTCCGACCTGTGGTTCCACACGCGCAATATACCCGGCTCCCATGTCATCCTTCTGACAGAGGGAAAGGAGCCTTCTGAAGAGGATCTGATCCTGACCGCGCGGATCGCCGCCTACCACAGCAAGGCGTCCGGTTCGGCCAATGTTCCTGTGGACTGCACCAAGGTCCGCCATGTAAAAAAACCAGCCGGCGCAAAGCCAGGCATGGTCATTTTTACTCATGAAAAAACATATTACGTGGATCCGGTGCTGCCCGTCAGCAGGAAAGAATGAAATCGGCGATTTTGTCGATGACCTCGTCCCCGGTGCTCTCCGGGCCTCCGTTGTGGATTTCGTGATACAGCCCCTCCCACTCTATGTATTCAATGGGGCATCCCTTTTCCTTAAGATTCCGCGCGACCTTTCTGGTCCCCTCTATATCGCAGATCCTGTCATCGCTCCCGTGCATCAGAAGCAGCGGGATCTGATCCGCTCTGCCGTTATCCGGAATCGTTCCGTTTTCGAGCATCAGTCCCGTATTGTATCCATCCAGCGCGCACTGCAGCGAGATCCGGTTATGGACCATCGGATTCTTATGATACGGGAGCACGCACTTCGGATTTCCCAGAAGAGCTTCATCAACGGAAGAACCGATGGTAAACGACGGCGCCGCCGCTGCCAGCACACGGATCACCTTTACCAGCTGATCGGGGATCGGACGCACCAGCCTGATCCAGGG
>CADBRP010000234.1 GCA_902797095.1 uncultured Eubacteriales bacterium
ATCCGGCTGAGCCGGGCAGAATGGGACATTTATCTTGAAGCGCTGAACGGCGGCACAGTGGATGAGATGGTCGGGGCGGACGGCTGATCCAAAGTGATTGGACGAACCCTTTTCCGGAACCGAACGCGGTGAGGGAAAGGGTTCGTTTTTTTGTGCCGGGCATGCGGAAAAAAAGAGCGGTACCCTCTTTTTTGACGGTATCCTTTGTGATATGATACAGATCACAGAGAAAAAACTGAACGACCGGATGAAGACAAGGAGGATTGTCATGCTGCGATATGAAGATGCTTCGCTGCCCTTTGAGGCCCGTGCTGCGGACCTGGTCAGTCACCTCACGCTGGAGGAGAAGGCTCTCCAGCTTTCCCATGACGCGCCGGCCATTCCCCGGCTGAACATCCGGGCATGGAACTGGTGGAACGAGGCATCCCACGGGGTTACGCCGGCTGTTGCCCAGGAATTCAAACAGGCCACATGTTTCCCCACGTGCCTGGCGATGAGCCAGACGTGGAACGAGGCGCTGATCACCCGGGTGGCTTCGGTGATCTCAGACGAGATCCGCGCGCTGCGCAACACGATCGGCAAGGAACTGGATTACTGGTGCCCCACGGTAAATATGGGACGGGATCCCCGATGGGGGCGGAATGACGAAAACTTCGGAGAGGATCCCTATCTTGCCGGCAAGCTGGCGGCGGCTTATGTTCGTGGCCTGCAGGGGGAGGATCCGGTCTATCTCAAGGCGATCTCCACGCCGAAACATTTCGCGGCGAACAACTCGGAATACAACCGCTGCAACGGCTCCTCCGATATGGATGAAGCCACATTGCGAGAATACTATCTGCCGGTATTCGAGCGCTGCGTGCGGGAGGGTGGCGCCTGTTCGATCATGACATCCTATAACCGCATCGCGGGGGTTCCTTCCTCGGCCAACGAGCATCTGATCCGTGAAATCCTCCGGGAAGAGTGGGGGTTTAAGGGCTATATTGTTTCCGACGACGGCGCTGTGGGTGATGTGGGGCCCAATACAGCCCTGATGTTTGGATATCTGCGCGGACATTTTTACGCCAAGACCATGCCGGAAGCCTCCGCACTTTGCCTGAATGCAGGCACTGACATCTGCACAGGCGTGGAGCATGACCTGTTTTTGAAGGAGGCCGTGCGGCAAGGCCTGGTCAGCGAGGATACCATAGACCGCTCCCTGATCAGGATCTTCACGGCGCGTTTCCGGCTGGGTGAGTTTGATTCGCCACGGCCATTCCTGCAATACGGGGAAGCTTCACTATGCACGCCGGAGGCGGAGGAGCTGTCGCGCCAGACGGCGCAGGAATCCCTGACGCTGCTGAAAAACGAAGGGGGGCTTCTGCCGATTGGAAAGGGCGTGCGAAGGATCCTGGTGATCGGCCCGAACGCCATCTACCGGCAGTTCGGAAGCTATTCGATCGGCGGCAATCCGCACAGTGACTGCGATACAAGGGTCTCTGTGCCTCCGCTCCGCGGCATTCTCCGGGAGGCGGAAAAGCGGGGGATCCATGTTGAATACCGTAAAGGCTGGAATATCGCGAAGCGGGAATTTCAGCGCCCGGAACCAGGACCGGTGCTCCGGCAGGCGGCGGCGGACGCGGGCATGACACCGGAGGAATATCTGAAAAACCGGGTGCCGGAGGCGGAGCGGGCTTTCCGGCACAGCAAGTTTGCCGCATTTATGGAACTGATGAATCGGCCTGAGGTGCCGCCCCGGCATCCGGTAGAGGATCCCTTCTTCGGGCAGGACGATGAGACGCTGATGAAAGATGCTCTGGAAAGCGCGAGGGAGGCGGATCTGGTGATCGTGATCGCGGGAACTGACCCCAGCGTCACGAGGGAAGGGGCGGACCGGCTTACGCTGGATCTGCCCTACGGACAGAACGAGAAGATCGGGCGGATTCTGGAAGTCAATCCGAGAACGGCGGTGGTGTGCGTTATTTCCGGACCGATCACCGGGAATTTTATGGACCGGACGCCGGCACTGCTCTGCGCTACCTACGCGGGCGAATCCCAGGGAACGGCCATCGCGGACATCCTCTTTGGCAATGCCTGTCCCGGCGGGCACCTGTCTCAGACCTGGTTCTTCCGAGACACCGATCTTCCCCACATCCGGGAATACGGCATCCGGCCCTTTGACACCGCCACCGAGCGGGGAAGGACCTACCTGTACTATCTCGGGGACGTACGGTTTCCCTTTGGTCATGGCCTGTCCTATACACAGTTCGCGTATGAAAACTTCCGGATGGACAAAGCGACATATGATGCCAACGAAACCTGCCATATTTCGGTGGACATCCGCAACGCGGGACATTGCGCGGGGGCCGCGGTGCCGCAGCTTTACTTCCGCAGGGTCAGCCTGTATGACAACAAACCGCTCAAGCAGCTGGCGGGCTTCCGGAAGGTTGATCTGGATCCTGGCGAGGTTCGGACGGTCACCTTTGAGATCCCCCTTTGCGAGCTGAAATACTGGAACAGCTGGAAAAAGCGCTTTGAGGTGGAACAAGGCGAATACAGCTTCTGGATTGGGGAAAGCAGCGCGGAACCCGCGGTTGAGCTGATTCGGGTTCAGATCGGCGGGACCTGGAACGCGCCGCTGTCCGCTGTGACGGTGCGCAGTGACCGATCCATTCTGCGCGCCGGGGAAAAGACGCCGCTTCATCTGACGGCTACCCGCATGGATGCCCGGCATCTGGACCCGGAACCGCTGCCTTTTGAACTGATCTCCAGCGATGATCAGGTTGTCCAGGTTCGCGGCGGGATGCTTTGCGCATTGAAACCTGGCGCGGCATCCCTGACCGCGCGGCTGACGATGGAGGGCATGACGGCAGAAGACAGAATCGGGATCTGTGTGATCGCGGCTGAATAAGCCGCGGAAAAGGAAAACTGCATTGAAAGATGCGGCAGCAGACTGGGCTGCCGCATCTTGTTTTTCCGCAAAGGATAAAAATGTCCCTAAAAAAACAGGTATCATCCCTTTACAATTGTTTTTTTCTGCGCTATAAAAAAGATAACAGCAAGAGAATTACCTATAATGCACGGATTGAACCTCGTTCAAACCTTATTTTTATTGTATTCCCCAAAAGAGGCAGGCTTTTCAATGGACAGGAAGGTATCTGCCCGGCAGCGTGGAGATGGGTTTCAAGAAGAGGGGGGCCGAGAAAAATGGAGCATGGACTTCCCAAAAGGTCGTTCGGGCAGCGCCTGATCCGGGATTTCAAGCGCTATAAGCTGGTATACCTGATCGGCTTTCTGTGCCTGAGCTATTACATCATTTTCTGTTACCTGCCCATGGGCGGCATCGTCATCGCGTTCAAGGATTTTCGCGCGGCTCGCGGCATCCTCGGCAGCAAATGGGCGGACCCCTGGTATAAATATTTTGACCAGTTCTTTAATGGGTATTATTTTACACGCCTGCTGCGCAATACGCTGCTGATCAACGTGATGGATCTGGTGTTTGGATTCCCGGCACCGATTATTCTGGCACTGCTGCTCAATGAGCTTCGCAGCAATTCCTATAAACGGGTGGTTCAGACGGTCAGCTATCTGCCGCATTTCATCTCCATGGTCGTGATCTGCGGTATCATTCTGGATTTTTTCTCCGGCAGCGGCGTGATTAATCAGATCATCACCGCGCTGGGCGGAGAAAAAATACTCTTCATGCAGGATCCGAAATATTTCCGGCCGATCTATGTTGGCACTGGAATCTGGCAGGGCGTAGGATACGGCTCCATTATTTATCTTTCCGCGCTTGGCGGCGTGAATGCCGATCTGTATGATGCCGCGGCAATCGATGGCTGCAACCGGTTCCGCCGGGTGATTCATGTTACGATTCCCGGCATTCTGCCGACGGTGATCATTATGCTGATTCTTAAAGTGGGCAGCATGCTGAGCGTCGGCTTCGAAAAGATTATTCTGCTTTATAATGAAACGATCTTCGAGACGGCGGATGTGATTTCGTCCTTTGTGTACCGCTATGGCCTGCAGAAGGGAAACTACAGCTATGCCACAGCGGTTGGACTTTTCAATTCGCTGTTTAACTTTACGCTTCTGGTCGGTGTCAACTATCTGAGCCGCAAGGTCAGCGATGTTTCGCTCTGGTAAAGGAGGCGGCAGGCGATGAATCGGACGGCAGAAAAGAACCTCCGCGGACGGAAAAAGAGCCAGTGGACCTATGGACGTCCCTCAACAGGCAGCCGGATTTTTGACTGCTGCAACGTGGCCTTTATGATCCTGCTGATGGTGATTACCGTTTATCCCTTTCTGTATGTGCTCTTCGCTTCCCTGAGCGAGCCGCTCAGGCTATATTCCCATCGTGGGTTTCTGATCGCACCACTTGGGTTTTCGCTGAAGGGTTATCATTTTGTGCTGAATTACCGGGCTATCTGGAACGGGTACGCGGTGACGATTTTCCTTGCAACGGTGGGTACGGCCTGTACGCTGATCACCTCTCTGCTCTTTGCATATGTTCTGAGCAAGACCGACAGCATGCTGCACGGATTCTTCACCTTCGCGGCGGTTTTTACCATGTATTTTAACGGCGGCATGATCCCGACCTACCTGATTGTCAAGGAGCTGGGACTGCTGGATTCCCTCTGGTCCCTGATACTCCCGGGACTGATCAGCACCTATTACGTTATCATCCTTCGCACCTCCATCATGGGCATTCCCAGGGAAATGACGGAATCCGCCGAGCTGGACGGCGCGAACGAAATCGTCATTCTGGTCCGTATCCTGATTCCGCTTATCGTGCCCACCATCGCGGCTATCGGGCTGTTCATCGTCGTCGGGTACTGGAACAGCTGGACCAACGCGCTGCTGTATATACAGGATGGAAAGAAACAGCCGCTGCAGATGATCCTGCGGCAGATCGTGGTCAACAATGACATGTCCGCTGCGGCAGGTTCCGGCGCCAGCAACCGATCCGGCGAGGATTCCGCCACGAGGCTGCTGCTCAAATACGCCACCATCATCGTATCCATCATTCCGATCATCTGCGTTTATCCCTTCCTGCAGAAATACTTTACAAAGGGTGTCATGATCGGCGCGATTAAAGGGTAAATCCCCCGCATTCCGGACGCTGCATGGCAGTGAGCCATGAGCAAATAAAAAGGAGGTAACCGTATGAAAAAGATCCTATCCCTCGTATGCGCGCTGACTCTGCTGATCGGTGTGCTGCCCGTCTTCTCCGCAGGGGCGGAGGAACCCGTGGAAATCACCTATTTCCGCGAGGAACTCAACAGGAACTCCGTTGCCTATTACAGCGATACCGCATGGGTTCAGGAGATTGAGAAGCGGCTGAATATCAAGCTGAAGATTCTCGGTCCGGCCTCTTCGGATGATTACAACACCGCGGTAAACGCGATGCTGGTTTCCGGCGAGTATCCGGATTTGCTGTTCTATGACTGGGACAGCAATTACAACGGCGGGACAATGGCCGGCATCGAGGACGGCGTGATTGTGCCGATCAGCGAAATACCGGAGTATAAGGAAAAGGTGCCGAACTGGTTCAAAGTGCTGGACGAACATCCCGAAGTGCGGCGCGGCGTCGTGCTGGATGATGGTTCCATCGTTTCCTTCTGCCACTGGGAGCCCAATATTGCCCGTTCCGCCTATTGGGGATACGCCATCCGCAAGGACTGGCTGGACCGTGTGGGCAAGGAAGTGCCGACCACGATCGATGAGTTCTATGATGTGCTGAAGGCCTTCAAGGAGCAGGACGCGAACGGCAACGGCGATCCGAACGATGAGATCCCGTTCAGCTGCTGCAACTGGTGGGGCACCGCGCATCCCGGCATGGATTCCCTGGCCGCGGCTTTCACGCTGAAGGTCAACACCATGTATCGCAATCCCCAGACCAATGAAATGACCTACTGGACCGAATATAACAACGGTGAGAATTTCAAGGCTTATGTGACCACGCTGGCCAAGTGGTACGCGGAAGGCCTGATTGATGAAGAAGCGATCAGCCAGAAGTATGATTCCTGGGCAGCCAAGGTGACCGGCGACCAGGCTGGCGCGTTCTTCTGCTTCCCGGACAGCGTGGAGACCTGGGAGGCCTCCATTCGTCAGACCATGACGGATAAGGGCTACGGCAATCCGGACGATGTGTGCATCTATGGCCTGGTGCCGCTGAAGGGCCCCGATGGCGTTGCTTACAACTATGACAACGATAACGCCCTTGTGGGGTATGTTGGCTCCGGTCAGCCCACCGTGATTACCACGGCCGCCGTTAAGAACGGCCACATCGATAAGTGCCTTGAGCTGCTGAATTTCCTGTATTCCGAAGAGGGCAGCGAGATCATCAACTGGGGCGTGGAAGGCGTTTCCTACACCAAGGACGCGGACGGCAACCACGTCTGGACCGAAGCGGTGACCAACGATCCGGATTATCCGATGTCTGACGCGGTGTTCAAGTATGCGCTGCCCACCCTCGGCGGCTGGCCGAAGGCGATGAGCTATGAAGCCTGGGGATCCATGAACCTGCGGGTGGAGGACCAGATTCTGACTCACAAGAACTACGCGGCCGGCGACGCCGGACTGGATCGCCCCGGATTCTCCCTGAATTCGGACGAGCAGGATACCTACTCCCGCATCATCACCGATGTGAACACGGCGGTATCCGAGGTGTATCTGAGCGTGATCACCGGCCAGAAGCCCGTGGAAGCGCTGGATGAGCTGCTCGCGCAGGTCAGGAGCATGGGTGTCGCGGACGCGGTTGCCGCGTATCAGTCCGCTTACGAGCGCTACCTGAGCCGCTGATCAGGCCGGAACAAACGACTGATTCCCGCTGTGGGGCGCCTTTGGGCGCCCCACAGTACTATCATCATACCGGAGGACGAACGAATGATTGAATATGCAAAGACGGCGAGTCCATACCCATATATTCCGACGGAGGCCCGTTCCGCGATTCTTCCCGAACACAGCATCTGCTCCATTTTTCCCGCGGAGGAGCCGGCGGATGATTTCATTACCGGCAACGGTCCACTGCGGGTTCAGGCATCCGGCCGCCCATACCGGGAGGAAATGGCATATACCCGGGAAACCCTTTATGAGCCCCTGTGGGAAAAGACGCCGCTTCCTCCGGACTTGCGGCCTTATCTGCCCCGGATCCGCCAGCTGCTGCTGGAGGGAAAACCGGAGGAAACCGACGCGTTGATCGACGAGGCGCAGAAGAAGGCCGGCTTTGAAAAATACATGAATTTTGACAATAAAATTCTGTATCCGACCGGCTCTCCCCGCCTGCATACGGCCTTCTGGCTTTCCTTTACGCAGCCGGAAAGGAACAGCACCCGGGATTATCTGCGATGGCTGGACATGGACTCCGGCCTGATCACCGCCGTCTGGACGAACGACTGCGGAAGCTTCCGCAGCGAGAGCTTTGCCGCCTGTGAGAGCGATGTGATCATCAATCGCTTCACTGCGCCTAAGGGACAGCTGGATCTTGCCATCGAGATCACGCCGCCCGGGAAGCCGTTCCGCCATGGAAATATGGTTTTCAAACAGCCTTTTACGGGCAGCAGTCATGAAATCACCGTGGAACCGGATCTGCTGACCCTGGCCTGGGCTTACCGTCCTGAATTCGGACAGAAGGGGTTTGTGGCGGCGATCCGCTTCATTCCGCGGGGCGGAGAAATCAGCGCAGAGGAAAAGGGCGTCCGGCTGAAGGGCGCGGACAGCCTGATCGTAGTGAGCAAAATCGTGAAGTTTGAAAGCGGCTTCACCTTCGCAAACGCAAAAAAAGTGCGGGACGAGCTGAGAAAAATGCCGGTGGATGTGGATGCCATGCTCTCTGTGAACCGGCGCATTATCGGGGAAAAGATGGACCGCTCCCGGATTCATCTGTGCAGCCCGGAGGATCGACTGCTGTCCGGCGAGGAGCTGCTGCAGCGGGTGCACAGCCGGAATATGCTGGATCCCGCGCTGATGGAGAAGCTGTATGACATGGGACGATTCTTCCAGATCTATGAAACCGGCGAGCTTCCGCCGATGATGGGACAGCACAACATCAACACCAACCTGCAGGTCTGCGCGGGGAACAATACCGGTCTTTTTGAGGAGATGGACGTCTATTTCCGGTATTACGAAACGAAATTTGACGATTTCCGCACCAACGCGAGGCTGCTGTTCGGAGCTCGCGGACTACTGGCCAGCGTACACTGCGATCCGGATTCGGGGCTGTATTATCATTTCTCCCGGACCTATCCACATTACTGCTGGACCGGGTGCCTGGGCTGGATCTACAACGAGCTTTGGGGCTACTATCTTGTTACCGGGGACCGGGATTTTCTGCGCAAACGGATTATTCCGGCATATAAGGAAATGGCGCTGTTCTTTGAGGATTATGCCTGTGACCGGGGCCCGGACGGGAAGGTCATCTTTTATCCCTCCTTCTCTCCGGAAGACCCGACACCCAATCCCGGTTATGAAACCGTGACCTGCTCGAGCATCCACCCCACGCGCATTAACTCTGTGATGGATATTGCGATTTGCCGCGAAATACTGACAAATCTGATTGACGGATGCAGGACACTGGGCATAGAAGCGGAGAATATACCCCATTGGAAGGAACAGCTTGCGTCCCTGCCTGTATATCTACTGGACCGGGAAGGCGGGCTGAAGGAATGGGCATGGCCGGATATTGAAGAAAACTACAACCACCGTCATGTTTCCCATCATTATGACGTATGGCCGGGCCGGGCCGTGACGCCGGAAACGGAGCCTGAGCTGACGGAGGCCATCATCATTTCCAACAGGAAGCGGGGACAGCAGGACGATTCGGCGCACGGCATTATCCATCGCGCATTCACCGCCATCCGCCTCAAGGACATGGAGGAGGCCGAGCAGAACATCAGCCAGCTTTTTGCCCACGGCTTTGTCCGGCGAACGCTGCAGACCAGCCATTTTCCTTATCGGGGCGTGTTCCCGGATCTTCAGGGCGCGGTTCCCGCTTTTCTCGTTGAAATGTGCGTTTTCAGCATGCCCGGCATCGTGGAGTTCCTGCCGGCGATGCCCGCGCATATGGAGAGCGGGTCCATAGACGGGGTGTGGCTTTACACCTTTGCCAAGCTTGAGCATATGGAATGGAATCCGGAAGGCGTGAAAGCGGCTCTGACCTCCCGGGAAGCCCAGACGCTGACGCTGCGCTGCCGCCGGCCGGGATGCCGGATCCTGGTGAACGGAAAAGAAATGCCGATGGACGGAGATCATACGGCATATACCGTTGAACCGGAGGAATCCATTGAGATTCAGATCATCTTCGGATAAAGGAGAGGAGCCCATATGAAAAAAGCGACAATTACACTGCATCCCTCCTATCGGATCGGTACGATTTCCCCACGCCTCTTTGGCGCTTTTCTGGAGCCCAT
>CADBRP010000235.1 GCA_902797095.1 uncultured Eubacteriales bacterium
AACTGCTGCAGCTCTTCTGTCCAGGAGCGCCTTTGCCTTCGGGCCCGGCAGCGGAGTGACAATTTTCGGTAATGCTTCTCTTAACATGTTTGCCTCCTTAATACAACTTATAACAATTACATCAAACATTATACTAAAAATTTTTTGCAAAGTGAATAAAAAAAGGTGATTTTGCAAAAATATTTTTCTGCGGCTCAAACCGTTCCAATCACTGGCTTTCGGTTCCTTTTTCAAAGACCCTGTCCGGATATGCTGACAGGGTCTTTGGGATGATACCGGTTTCATTCAGAATGTGGCCACTTCAGGATCGCACGGGTCCGCATCCTCCACCTCACTGCAGTAAAGCACCGGACCGACCTCTTCATAGACCGGATCGTATTCATTTTTTACCTTCGCGCGGATATCCACCCACTGGCCGTTTTCCAGAAGCGCGGCTCTTTCAGAACTGGTTTTGCAGAGCATCCCGGCAAACTGGATGTCCGCTTCGCAGCAGGTCATCACATGGCGCCCGAAAATAAACTTCCCGGGCTCAAGGTCACCGCCGGTAACAGCCCTGCCCTTTATGGTGATTTCCTTGCCCTCGTAATCATCCTGGTTTTCGTTGATATCCCTGTACCACTCCGCGTAATCGCAGTCCTCGATGGGCAGAAGCGGCTTTGACATATCATAGGGAAGCGGGTCCTGGATCGTATCCATGATCAGGTCGTCCGGCCCGAATTCATACATGATCTGCGATTTGCGGTTTGCCACGCGGCAGATCTTATGCACCTCCAGCTGCCATTTCTCGAAGGTGTCCCTGTGTTTGCACCGGTTGAATACCACCATCTCAGCGCCCTTGAGCTGTTCAAATGTCTGCTGGCGGATATTCGTGTTGTACATAAGGAATGTCTCCGCGTCGGCCAGCATCATCTGCTGATAGATGGTCCACATCGGGGGAAGGCTGTCGTAGAGGGTGTTCAGATCCCACATACCGTTCCACTCGATGATGACCCGGTTTGTTTTGTTCTTCATCAGAAGATCGGTCAGAAGCTGTGGAGTAAGGTCCGCTTCCTTTTCGATGCGCTCCGGATAGACGGCGTCCGTATAGAAGCCGGAAGGATCATATTCTTCCTCCCCTTCTTCGCAGAGCAGAAGGAGCGTCCGCTCGCCTTCATTGAATTCCTTCGCGCCGAGCGCCTCCTGTATGAATGTTGTCTTGCCTGCTCCCAGGAATCCCGTGAACAGGTATACTGGTATTTCCATCAGCATATTCGTTTCCGTCTCCCCTTCTTAAAGTCCGAACAGTTCTCCGATTCGTTCCTTTTCAAGCCCTACGCCGATGACGCAGATCATGCCGGATGTCTCGGCGCTTCCGGTCCTGACTTCCGGTTCTCCCGGCACATAGTCGAAGTGGATCCATTCGCCGTCGGTTCCTTCAACGATGCCCTTCGCCCGGAGCACCTGTCCGCATTCCGCGAAATTGCTCAGTCCGCTGAGCGCGTCCATGATCTGTTCCTGAGTGAACTTGTGCGCGGTGTGAACGCCGAACTCGTCAAAGATCTCATCCGCGTGGTGATGGTGATGATCGTGGTGATCATGGTCATGGTCATGGTGATGATGCTCGTGGTCGTGGTCGTGATGCTCATGTTCATGCTCGTGATCGTGGTCATGATGCTCATGTTCATGCTCATGTTCGTGCTCATGATCGTGGTCGTGATGCTCATGTTCGTGCTCGTGCTCATGCTCATGTTCATGTTCGTGACGGTGCTCGGCTTCATGCGCGTAGGCTTCCTCACGAAGCTTATCCAGCTCAGCCGACAGAGTCTTCTTCTGCTCCATCGTCTCCAGGATCTTTTCGCCGCTGATCTGATCCCACGGCGTGGTTATAATAGAAGCTTCCGGATTCAGCGCCCGCAGATCGGAAATGCATCTGTCAAGCTTCTGCTGCGGCATCCCGTCGGTGTGGCTGAGTACGATGGAGCTGGCGTGTTCAACCTGGTTCTCATAGAACTCTCCGAAGTTGGTCAGGTAGATGCGGTATTTCTTCGCGTCTACAACGGTGGTGAACCCGTTCAGCTGGATCCTTTCATCTTCGGTATCCTGCACCGCGATGATCACGTCGCTGAGCTTGCCCACGCCGGAAGGCTCGATCAGGATGCGCTCCGGCTCATAGGCCTCCAGCACCTGCTTCAGCGCCTCGCGGAAATCGCCCACCAGAGTGCAGCAGATGCATCCCGAATCCAGTTCATTGATCTGGATCCCTGTATCCTTCAGAAAACCGCTGTCCACGCCGATCTCCCCGAATTCATTTTCGATGAGAACGATCTTTTCCTCTTTGTACGCCTCCGCGATCAGCTTCTTGATCAGAGTCGTCTTTCCAGCGCCAAGAAATCCGGAAAAAATATCAACCTTTGCCATATTCTCAAATCTCCTTTTTTATATTGCACGGAGGTCTCCCTCCTGTTTTATACGCACTATTAATTGTACACCGGCTGTCAAGTGCCGGCCCGCTCTTATCTGAACATTTTATAACACACCCGGATCCTGTCCCGCCGGGTGGTTCCGCCTGCCTCATCAAGGATCAGCCGTCCCTTGCCCCGGAAAACGATCTTGTCCTTTTCCCGGATCTCCATGTCGGGCTTCAGCGCCTCCCTGCTGTTGACGGAAACAAGCCCTCTCCGGATCGCCTCCGCTGCCTTTGCACGGGAGACCCGGAACGCGGAAGCGACTACGCTGTCGAGTCTCAGAGACGCCACGGTGTCATGCCGAAGCTCCGTGTCCGCCTCCTCCAGATGCAGCTCGCCCAAAGGCAGGATTTCCGTCTTCAGGCCCGCCCGGCCTGCCTTTTCATAATGAAGCTGTATAAATTCCGCCATCTCTTCCTTGACGATGATATCCGCGCCGGGACCGAGTTCGGCCTTTTCATCGCGCACCAGGATATCACCTGTCACAGATCTGTCGATCCCGAGGGAAAGAAGGGATCCCAGATAATCCCTGTGCGTCAGAGTGCGGCCCGCTTTCGGCGCGCGCACACGGATAACGCGCAGCAGCTGCGCCGCGTCCTCCTCCGAAGCGTAATCCGGAAGGAACACAGGCATGCAGCGCTCGGCGTCTTCATACCCGCCGTAAAACAGGACCGGCACGGGAAAATTGCCGCCGCGACTGTACTCCTCCGCCAGGCGGCGCTGGTGGGTGTCCAGAAAATCCCCGGCTGTGATCATATAGCGGTCCGCCGCCTGTTCCGCCCTGTCCTGAAGATGCGCCAGCATCCTTTCATCATCATTCATGCTTATCCTGTCTCCTCCGGAACTGATATTCCGTCACGGCAGATGAAACCGGGGCGCATCGATCTGCGCCCCGGCCTTTCTGACTTCTGTATGGTATTCCTACCGCTTGTTGGACTCTCTCCAGATGCCCATGTTCTCGGCGGCAACGATCAGTTCGTCGCGGAACTGCGGATGCGCGATGCCAATCAGCGCTTCCGCTCTCTGCCATGTGGACAGTCCCTTAAGATTGACCATGCCGTACTCTGTGACGATGTACTGCACCGTGCTTCTCGGGTCTGTGCAGATGGATCCGTTGGTCAGCGTGGGAACGATACGGCTCTTCAGGTTGCCTTCCTTGTCCGCGAAGGAGGAAGACATGCAGATGAAGCTCTTGCCGCCCTTTGACAGGTACGCGCCCATAACGAAGTCCAGCTGTCCGCCTGTTCCTGAAATGTGCTTGACGCCCGCGGACTCCGCGTTGACCTGTCCGAAGAGGTCCATGTCCACCGCGTTTTTGATGGAGATGAACTTATCCAGCTGCGAGATCACGTGAACATCATTGGTGTAGTCTACCGGCGCGCCCATGACATCCGGATTCTCGTGGATGTAGTCATAGAGCTTGTCGGTTCCGGCCGCGAACGCGAAGACCTGGCGGCCTTTGTCCAGAGCCTTGTTCTTACCGTTGATCTTTCCTGCCTTTGCTATATCCACAAAAGCGTCTACATACATCTCTGTGTGCACTCCCAGATCCTTCAGGTCGGAATCCGCGATCAGCGCGCCTACTGTGTTGGGCATTCCGCCGATTCCAAGCTGCAGGCAGGCGCCGTCCGGAATCTCCGGCACGATCAGCTCAGCGACCTTGCGGTCGACCTCTGTCGCCGGGATGCTTCCCATCTGCGGCATTGCCGGGTTGTCGCCCTCAACTACCGCGGCGACATCACAGATGTTGATCTCTGTTCCGGTCAGGCCGAACACGCGGGGCATGTTCTCGTTGACCTCAACGATGATGTGCTTCGCTCTCGCGCAGATATCAGCCAGATGAGACGGTGCCGCGGAGAATGAGAAGTTGCCGAATCTGTCCATCGGCGGGCACTGCATCATGACCACGTCCACCGGATCGAGGTTTTCCCTGTAAAATCTGGGGAGTTCAGAATAACGCATCGGCATGAAGTAGCCCATGCCCTTCTTGATGACCTTGCGGTCGATGCCGCTGCAGTGCCAGGAATGCCATGTGAAGTGCTTTCCAGCGTCCTCCGCTTTGGCGATCTCCGGCATCCACATCGTGACGCCGCCGCGGATCTTGACATCCGTCAGTTCGTCCGCTCTTGCTGCCAGCGCCTTGTCCAGCGCCACCGGATGATTGGTACACCAGGTATAATCGACCCAGTCACCGGATTTGACGACCTTGACGGCTTCTTCCGCAGTCGTCAGCTTGTTCTGATACATTTCCTGATAGTTCATATGTCTCCTCTGATTCTAATTCTGTTAACGGTTGCTTAATGGCCGAAGTGTGTAACGAGCAGGCCGATGACGGCGCCGATCACGACTCCGGTCAGTGCCAGTGAAAGGAATTTGCTTTTACCCAATATTATTCACCTCCGAACGTTCTTAAGCAGTTTTGCAGACAACATTGTATCACAGATTTCTTTCCTGTCATAGCAAAAAAAGATCCCGGCAGGATCAATGCCCTGACAGGATCTTTTCGCTGTTTCTTTTATTGCCGTTTTCGGATCAGTTGAATGTGATGACCGTTCCGGTCTCTCCCTCCAGCGCTTCCACAGCCTTGTCCAGCGATGTGATGATCGCCTTCTTGCCCGGATAGCGGCGGACGAATTTCATCGCGGCTTCCACCTTCGGCAGCATGCTTCCCGCCGGGAACTGTCCCTCTCCGATATAGCGGGCGGCGTCGAGCAGCGTCATGTGGTCCAGATCCTGCTGATCGGGCTTGTTGAAGTTCAGGGAGACCTTCTCCACCTCGGTCAGGATCATCAGGATATCCGCGCCGACCTCCTCTGCCAGGAGTTCTGCCGCGAAATCCTTGTCGATGACAGCGGCAACGCCTTCAAGGTGTCCGTCGATCCGTTCCACTACAGGGATTCCGCCGCCGCCGCATGTAATGACGATGGAGCGGTCCCAGAGCTGACGCACGGCGTCGATCTCAACGATCCTCTTAGGAAGCGGGGAAGCGACCACGCGTCTCCATCCGCGGCCGGCGTCCTCTTTCATGGTCCAGCCTCTGGATTCACGCAGCTCATTCGCTTCTTCCTCTGTATAGAAGGGGCCGATCGGCTTCGTAGGATTCTGGAACGCAGGATCCTTCTCGTCGACGATCATCTGCGTCGCGACAGTGACGACGGGAACATTGCGGTTATCCTTATTCAGAGCGTACTTCAGGCACTGCTGGATATGATATCCGATATATCCCTGAGACATAGCCCCGCATACATCGAACGGCATGGACGGCGTTACTTCACTGGCCGCTTCGCTTGCCATGACGATACGCCCGACCTGGGGTCCGTTTCCGTGAACGACCGCGATCTCATATCCCTGGCCGCTGATCTGCGCGACATGCTCGCAGGTTTTTCTGACGACATTCAGCTGAGCTTCCGCGGTGGCTTCCCCTTTTCCGGACTGCAGCGCGTTTCCGCCCAGCGCGATCACAATTCTTTCTGTCATGTAATGACTCCTCCTGTTTCGTTTTAATTCATCAGAGATCTTCTCTGTTCACAGGGCAGCTCATGCAGCGCGGGCCGCCTCTGCCTCTCGAAAGCTCTGAACTCGGGATCGCCAGGACCTTCACGCCCTTGTGATCCAGAATCGAGTTCGTAACATAGTTTCTTTCATAGGTGACTACTGTTCCCGGCGCGATGGCGAGCGTGTTGGAACCGTCGTTCCACTGCTCCCTCTGGGCAGCCTGCAGGTCATTGCCGCCGCAGCGGATCAGATCCACCGCCGGCAGCTTCAGCTCTGCCTTCAGGATGTTCTCCAGACTGTCGGTGATGCTGGCGAAGTGGGACTCCCCGTCCTTATCCAGTGTGATCTCGTACAGCTGGAGCGGTCCCTCGATCTCAGGATGGATCGTGAACTTGTCATAGTCGACCATTGTGAAGACCGTATCCAGATGCATGAACGCGCGGGACTTCGGGATATCGAACACCAGGATCTTACGGAATCCGTTCTCACCCGCCAGAACGTTCTTCGCGAACTTCTCGATGCCTGCCACGGTAGTTCTCTGGGAAAGACCGATGGCAACGATGCTCTTGGAGAGGACCAGGACGTCTCCTCCCTCGATGGAGTACGGGCCGTCATAGTCATACCATTCGTTGGTTCCTTCCGGCGCGAAGTCCTTGTTGTATTTCACCATGTACTTGAGAAGCAGCGCTTCCCTTCTTCTGGCGACCGTGCTCATGTGGTGGATGTTGATCCCGTTTCCGACGCAGGCGCCCGGGTCTCTTGTGAAATACAGGTTCGGCATCGGGTCCATGTAATACGGATATCCGGACGCGATGTACTCGGCGAGGGAGTTTGTGCTTACGCTGATCTCATCCTTTTTGATGCCGGCGATGCACTTCTCCACCATGCCCCGGACCGTCATGCCCATCAGGTATTCCTCCAGCGCCTCTGTGACCGCCTCGGAATAGATATTGCTTTCGGAAACAAATTCCTTTACGAATTCTGCCCTGACCTTCTTATCCGCCAGCGCCTTGACCGTCTCATCCACATAGTAGACGACCTCCACGCCGTTTTCGCGCAGAACATCCGCGAACAGATCGTGCTCGTGCTGCGCCACCTTCAGATACGGTATGTCATCAAACAGCAGCCGTTCGAAGTTGCCCGGGACCAGACCTTCCACCTCAGTCCCCAGCCTGTGCAGCAGCACCTTGTTCAGTTTTCCTATTTCGGAGTAGTTATGAATTCCAGGTTTCATTTCAGACCTCCCTGTTTTTGCACCCCTACGCTATGGTCGCTACCATAACCGCCTTAATTGTGTGCATTCTGTTTTCCGCCTCATCAAACACTTTGGAATGTCTTCCGCGGAACACTTCATCGGTCACTTCACGGATGTCATAGCCCAGTTCCTTCTGGGACTTGGCCATCGTTGTCTCAAAGTCATGGAAGGAAGGCAGGCAGTGAAGGAAGATAACATCGTCGTTTCCTGTCGCCTCCAGCATTTCCTCGGTGACTCTGAACGGAGTCAGCATGCGGACTCTTTCCGGAATCTGATCCTCTTCACCCATGGAGGCCCAGATATCTGTGTAGAGCACATCCGCTCCCTTGATGCTCGCGATATCGGAGCTCACCTCGATGACCGCTCCGGTCTCAGCGGCGACTTCCCTGGCTCTGGCAACTACGTCAGCGTCAACCTGATCAGCCAGCTCCTTCGGTCCGTAAGCGACGAAATGCATTCCCATCTTCGCGCATCCGTACATCCACGCGTACGCCATGTTGTTTCTGATATCTCCGACAAATACGACCTTGCAGCGGTTCAGCGGCTTGGCGATATGCTCCTCCATGGTCAGCATGTCAGCCAGGATCTGGGTCGGATGGTCCACATCGGTCAGGCCGTTCCATACCGGTACGCCCGCGAACTTCGCCAGATTCTCCACGACCTCCTGGTCATAGCCTCTGTATTCGATGCCGTCAAAGAATCTTCCCAGGACCTTAGCGGTATCCTCCAGAGATTCCTTCTTTCCCATCTGGGAGCTCTTGCTGTCCAGGAAAGTGACGCCGGCGCCTTCATCCATAGCTCCGACTTCAAACGCGCATCTGGTTCTTGTCGATGTCTTTTCAAACAGCAGAACGATATTCTTTCCCTTCAGAAGCTCCCCCTTGATTCCTGCTCTTTTCTTCGCCTTCAAATCATGCGCCAGATCCAGCATGTATCTGATTTCCTCCGGAGTGAAGTCCATCAGTGTCAGAAAGCTTCTGCCTTTCAGATTCACAGCCATAACGAATTCTCCTTTCCCGAATCCTCGGATCGCAAAGGCAGGAGCGCCCTGCTTCCCCGGGTCGTAAACATCGCTGTTTTTTACGTTGATTTTTTGCTTTACTTTACTATACTATAGCACAGTTTTTAACTAAAGTGCCAGTTCCTCTGTTTTTTTATGTGCCAGTTTCCGAAAATGTATTGTCCCCCTCTTCCCTCTTCGCTAAAATGAAAAACAGAAAGGAGCACAGCGCCATGAAGATCACGATCGACAGAAGTTCTCCCGATCCGCTGCACCTGCAGATCGCCTCGCAGATCAGAAGAGGCATCCTGAGCGGCAGCCTCGCGGGAGGATGCCGGCTTCCCTCCGAGCGGAACCTGGCGGGGCTTCTTGATGTTCACAGGAATACCGTCAGCAGAGTATACCAGGACCTGAAGAGCGAAGGCCTGATCGACGGAAAACAGGGCCTCGGCTATTTCGTCCGCTCAGGATCCGGGGAAGAACCTCCCCGGGAATCCGGCCGCGCCGCGGCGAAGGCGGTCCACTGGGACGCCCTCATAGAAGACCGCTACCGCAGCATAAGAAGCCCCTTTGACGCCCTGTACCGGCTCTCCTTTGAAGAAGGCCTCATCCCCCTGGGCGGGGGCGTTGCCGCGCGGGAGCCCTATCCTCCGGAGGAGATCGCGGAGGTCTTTGAGAACATCCTGAAGGGAAAACAGGGCGAGGCGTATTTTCACACGCCCTATCAGGGGGATCCGGAGCTCAGGCGCCGGATCGCGGACCTCATGGCGTCCGGGGGGATCTTCACCTCTCCTTCCCGTATCCAGATCTTCTCGGAAAACAACCAGTCACTGGACTTCCTGAACACCCTGCTTCTGTCCGAGGGAGACCGCGTCATCATTCCCGAGGTCGTCTCGCCGGATGTGTACCGTTCCATACAGATGGCCGGAGGCGTTCCCGTCACTGTCCCGATGGACACGGAAGGCATGCTCGTAAGCGGAATCGAGCAGCTGATCGGCGAAACCAGGCCCAAATACATTTACGCCGATTCCAGTTTCAACAATCCAACCGGCGTGATCATGTCCCTCCCCAGAAGGCACCAGCTTCTGGATCTTTCCTACCGGTACCGCGTGCCCGTCATCGAGGAGGATGAGGGGTCGGAGCTGTACTACGAAAAACCCGCGGAGCCCTCGATC
>CADBRP010000236.1 GCA_902797095.1 uncultured Eubacteriales bacterium
CCGGAAGATCCCGGCAATCGAATTGTGCAAAGGCGTGAATCGTGGTAGTATAAAGACCCCGGAAAAGGGAACGCGCGGAAGG
This sequence comes from uncultured Eubacteriales bacterium, assembly GCA_902797095.1. Lineage (GTDB taxonomy): Bacteria > Bacillota > Clostridia > Peptostreptococcales > Anaerovoracaceae > Lentihominibacter. The sequence continues at coordinate 83 of CADBRP010000236.1, forward strand.
GGGAAAAACGCGCGGCAATGAGAATACAGCGCAAAAGGAAAGGTTGGATAGAGTTATGAAGATCACATTTAACGAGGACAGGAAAATCGTCGAGATGATCCGGGAGGGTCTGAAAAAGAAGGACGGATACTGTCCCTGCCGTCTCCAGAGAACAGAGGAGAATATCTGCATGTGCCAGGAATTCAGAGATCAGATCGCGGATCCGGATTTTGAAGGATACTGCCACTGCAGACTGTATTATAAGGAAAAGTAGACACAGGCCGCAGGGCCGGCAGCATCGGATCAGGGAAAGGACAGCATGGATATCATACAGAAAATCGCCGCGGAGCTTGGGCTTCGCGGCAGCAGCGTAGAAAAAACAGTACAGCTCATAGATGAGGGGAACACGATCCCGTTTATCGCCCGTTACAGAAAAGAAGTCACAGGCGGCATGTCCGATGTGACGCTTCGGGAACTGGACAGCAGGCTCACGTATCTTCGGGGACTGGAAGAACGCAAGGAGGAAGTGATCCGCCTGATAGAGGAGCAGGGAAAGCTTACCGGTGAGCTGAAAGAAGAAATCGAAAAAGCAGAGGTCCTTCAGCGGGTGGAGGACCTTTATAAACCTTACAAAAAGAAGAGGGCGACCCGCGCGTCCAAAGCGAAGGAGCAGGGACTCGAGCCGCTTGCGATGCGCATTCTTCTCCAGCAGGAGGAAAAAGGGGACCCGTCTGATTTTGCGAAGGATTTTATCGATCCCGAAAAAGGAGTGGAAACGGCAAAGGCCGCGCTGCAGGGCGCGTGCGACATCATCGCTGAGGAGATCTCCGAGGACGCGGACAGGATCGCCAAGATCCGGGAGATCACATGGGACAAGGGCGTGCTGGAGACAGAGGCGGCGGATCCTGAGGAGAAGACCGTCTATGACATGTACTACGGCAGGTCCGAGCCGGTCAGGAAGATCCCGAACCACCGCGTCCTGGCCATCAACAGGGGTGAAAAGGAAAAGAAACTCAAGGTAAAGGTGGAACTGGAGCCGGAGATCGTCCTGAAGAAGCTGGAGCGGGAGCTCATCAGAAATCCGAAGAGCATTTATACAGCGCTGCTTGAAGAGGCGGCGGCCGACGCGTATAAGCGCCTGATCGCGCCGTCTGTGGAGAGGGAAACCAGAAACGCCCTGACAGAACGGGCGCAGGCGGACGCTGTGAAGGTGTTCGCGAAGAATACGGAGAATCTTCTGATGGCGCCGCCGGTACGGGGAAAAAAGGTGATCAGCATCGATCCGGGATACCGTACCGGATGCAAGGTGGCGGCGCTCGACGAGACCGGGAAGCTGATGGCCTGGGCGACCGTATATCCCACGGAGCCCAGAAAGGATATCGCGGGAACGGAGCGGACTCTAAAGAAGATCATCGACAAATACGGGTGCGACGTCATCGTCATCGGAAACGGCACCGCCTCCAGAGAGACCGAAGAGGTTGTCGCCGGATTTCTCCGCAGGACAGGACTTCCCATCAGGTACACCATCGTCAACGAAGCCGGGGCATCGGTCTATTCGGCGTCGAAGCTCGCGGCGGAAGAGTACCCGGATCTGGATGTGACCACGAGAGGCGCGATGTCGCTGGGACGGCGCCTGCAGGATCCGCTGGCTGAGCTGGTCAAGATCGATCCGAAGCATATCGGAGTCGGCCAGTACCAGCATGACATCGACCAGAAGATGCTGGACGGCGCTCTGGGCGGCGTCGTGGAAAACTGCGTGAACCGGGTAGGGGTGGATCTGAATACCGCGTCCCCGTCGCTGCTTTCATATATCGCGGGAATCAACGCCCCGATCGCGAAAAATATCGTCGCGTACAGGGAGGAAAACGGGAGATTCAGGACCCGCCGGGAGCTGCTGAAGGTTCCGAGGCTCGGTCCGAAGGCGTACCAGCAGTGCGCCGGATTTTTGCGGATCGCGGGAGGCAGGGAGCCGCTTGACAGCACGTCGGTGCATCCTGAATCCTACGAGGCGGCAGGCAGGCTCATGCAAAGGCTGGGGATCACAGGAGACCAGATCGCCTCCGGAGGAGCGGCGCGGATCGATGA
>CADBRP010000237.1 GCA_902797095.1 uncultured Eubacteriales bacterium
CTTATCACCGACGGGACTCTGGAGCCCGAGGCCGAGAAGACCGCGGTGGAGGCGGTGGATCATCTGGAAAGGATCATCAATGAATTTACGGATCCTGAGCTGAGGGATATCATCCGCCTTGATTTCTCCGTAGTAAGTGATGTGAATTACTACAACGGCATCGTCTTCAACGGATTCATCAGGGGAATCCCCGAAAGCGTCCTCTCCGGAGGGCAGTACGACCGCCTCATGAAGAAGATGAAGAGGCAGTCCGGCGCCATCGGATTCGGCGTTTATCTGGACCGCCTGGAGCGCCTTCTTACGGAAAGGCAGGAGTTTGACATCGATGTGCTGCTTCTGTATGATGAGAAAACAGGCATCGACAGGATCAAGGATACCGTTGATAAGCTGGTAGCGCTGGACCTGACCGTTCTTCCGCAGAGGAGCGTTCCGGACAAGATGACATGGCGCAGAATGATAGACATCAGAGAGGGGGAGGTGAAATCAGATGAAGCAGATGCTTAATATCGCCCTCCCGAAGGGAAGACTCGGTGAAAAGGTTTACCGCATGTTCGAGGAGGCCGGATTCGAATGCCCCGCCATACGGGAGAAAAACCGCAAGCTGGTATTTGAAAACGAGGAAGCCGGCGTCAGATACTTCTGGGTAAAGCCGGTGGATGTCGCCATCTATGTGGAAAGAGGAGCGGCGGATATCGGAGTGGTCGGCAAGGACATCCTGATGGAGACCGAGCCTGATGTCTACGAGCTTCTGGACCTTAAGACAGGAAGATGCCGGATGGCGGTCGCTGCGCCCGCGGGTTTCCGCGACAGCAAAGGCAGCACTCTGAGGGTCGCCACGAAATTCTCGAATATCGCGAGAAGCCACTACGCGTCAAAGGACAGGGATATCGACATCATTCACCTGAACGGTTCTATCGAGCTGGCTCCCATCCTGGGGCTTTCGGATGTGATCGTGGATATCGTAGAGACAGGAAACACGCTGCGCGCGAACAAACTGGATGTGGTGGAGTATTTTGCTCCCATCAGCGCGCGGCTTATCGGAAACAAGTCAAGCTTCAAGTTCCTCCACGAGGAGATCGAAGCGGTAATGGAGGGCCTTGTACCCTTGATTGAGTCAGGAAAGGCAGAAAAGGAAGCGAAATAATGAGCAGGTTTTTCAGCAGCAGATACAGTGAGCTTACGGCTTATACTCCGGGAGAGCAGCCGCAGGACATGCAGTACGTCAAACTGAATACCAACGAGTCGCCGTTTGCGCCGCCGGAAAAGGCTGTCCGGATGGCGTCCGAGGCCGCGTCGAAGCTGCATCTTTACTGCGATCCGGAATGTGAGATCCTCTCGCGGAAGCTGGCGGATCATTTCGGCGTAGGCAGAAGGGAAGTGCTGGCGACGAACGGCTCTGACGAGATCCTGAATTTCGCGTTCATGGCGTTCTGCGATGACGCTTCGCCCGCGGTATTCCCGGATATCACATATGGGTTCTATCAGGTTTTCGCCCAGCTGAACCATATCAGGTACACGGAGCATCCGCTCCGCGAAGATCTCAGCATCGATCCGCGGGACTATATGAAAAACGACAGCACTGTATTCCTGGCAAACCCCAACGCCAATACGGGCATCGCGCTTCCGCTCAGCGTGATCCGGGAGATCCTGGAGGCGAATCCGGACCATGTGGTCGTGGTGGATGAGGCTTATGTGGATTTCGGCGGGGAAAGCGCCGTGCCGCTGATCCGGGAGTATGACAATTTTCTGGTCACGCAGACATTTTCCAAGGCATGGTCCATGGCGGGCGCGAGGCTCGGAGTCGGCATCGGATGCGAATCGCTGATCCGGGACCTGAATACGATCAAGTATTCAACCAACCCGTACAATATCAACAGCATGACGCAGGCGGCCGGGATCGGGGCGCTTGAAAGCGCGGACGAGATCAGGAAAAACTGCGCCATGGTGCGTAAGACACGTGAGAATACAGCTGCGGAGCTTAAGGAACTCGGGTTTGAAATGACCCCTTCCTCCTCGAACTTCCTGTTTGCCCGGCACCCGAAAATCAACGGGGGAGCGCTCTATCAGAAGCTGAAGGAGCGCGGCGTCCTGGTCAGGCATTTCGATAATCCGCGAATTGAGGATTACATCCGCGTCACCATCGGCAGCGACAGCCAGATGCGGCAGTTCCTCGATACAGTTTCCGCTATCCTGAACGGAGGAGAACAATGAGAAAAGAAGAGATCATAAGAACCACAGCAGAGACGGACATCCGCCTCGTCCTCGATCTGGACGGATCGGGAAAGAGCAGCATCGATACCGGATGCGGCTTCCTCGATCATATGCTGACCCTGTTCGCGTCCCACGGACGTTTCGATCTGGAGATCTCCTGCAAGGGAGATACATATGTGGATGACCACCATACCACGGAGGACATCGGCATCGCCCTGGGAGACGCCTTCTGCGGCGCGCTGGGCGACAAGAAGGGGATCGTCCGCTACGGCAGCATGATCCTCCCCATGGATGAGGCGCTGATCCTGAGCGCGGTGGATTTTTCCGGAAGGGGATACCTGGGATACGATCTTGATATCCCGACGGAGAAGGTGGGGACCTTCGACACAGAGCTGGTGGAGGAATTCTGGCTTGCCTTTGTGCGCAGATGCCAGTGCAGCCTGCACATCCGTCAGCTGGCGGGGTCCAACTCGCACCACATCATAGAAGGCGCTTTCAAATCCGCGGCAAGAAGCATGCGCGCCGCGGTAAGCATTGACAGACAGTTTGCAGATGAGATACCCTCAACGAAAGGAGTGCTCTGAAGATGATAGCCATCATAGATTACGGCGTGGGAAATCTCTTTTCCCTGAAGAGTTCGCTGAAAGCAATAGGATACGAAGTCTCGGTCACCTCCGATGAGGCGGAAATCGCGGCGGCTGACCGGGTGATCCTTCCCGGTGTCGGCGCGTTTGAGGACGCCGCGGAGAAGCTAAGGGCAAGCGGGATGGCTGATGTCGTCCGGCGGGAAGCCGCGGCGGGAAAGCCCGTGATGGGCATCTGCCTCGGCATGCAGCTGCTCCTGGAAAAAAGCTTTGAGTACGGGGAGCATGAAGGCCTCGGGCTGATTCCCGGAAACGTCAGGCCGATCGGGGATGTGATCCCTGAAGGACTCAAGATCCCTCATATCGGCTGGAACAGGATCACCTTCCCGGGAGAAAAGCATCCTCTGTTCAAATATATCGACGAAGGCTCCTATGTATATTTCGTGCATTCCTACTACGCCGCGGACTGCGATGAGAGCACCATCGCGGTGACGGATTACGGCGCGCCCCTGACGGCGGCTGTCGCCCGCGGCAATGTGATGGGCTGCCAGTTCCATCCGGAGAAGAGCGGCGATGTGGGGCTTGCAATACTGAAGGCTTTCTGTGAAATGGAGAATAAATAATGAAACTGTTCCCGGCAATAGATCTTTATGAAGGAAAGGCGGTCCGCCTGTACAAGGGCCGCTATGAGGAAATGACTGTTTACAGCGAGGATCCTCCCTCGATTGGAGAGGATTTCGCGGCCTGCGGAGCGCGCTTCATCCACATCGTGGACCTGGAGGGCGCCAAGTCCGGGGAAACGCCGAATTTCGAAACGGTCTGCGAGATCAAAAGAAGGAGCGGCTGCTTCTGCGAGATAGGCGGCGGCATCCGGAGCATGGAAGTTGTCCGCCGGTATATGGAGGCCGGCATCGACCGCGTGATC
>CADBRP010000238.1 GCA_902797095.1 uncultured Eubacteriales bacterium
GAAGGCGAACTGTTCCGCAAGGATTGCAGGACTACGAAAAACGATTCCAAGCTGGTCAGCCTGTTTGTAACTGACAAACGGACCAGCATCTGCGTCAAGGCGTTCGTTCTGAACGAGAAGTGGGACGAGATCGATCAGATGCTTTCCCCCGGGGACGGCGTCCGTATCGGCGGACAGGCTCAGTGGGACAGATTCGATAACTGCGTTACGGTCATGGCGGACAGCATCGAAAAGATCGATACTCCGGAAAGGTCGGATACCTGGCCGGAGAAGCGCGTCGAGCTTCACGCTCACACCAAGATGAGCGCCATGGACGGACTGAACGACGCGGCTCATATGGTAAAGACCGCGGAACGTTGGGGCCATCCGGCGGTCGCGATTACAGACCACGGGGTGGTGCAGGCTTTTCCTGAAGCGTCGCATGCCGCGAAAAACATCAAGATCCTCTACGGATGCGAAGGGTATCTGCTGGAGGACCGGGATCTGGTCAGACCGGACGGAACCATTGATTATAAGGCGCGTCCCACCAATCATGTAATATTATTCGCGAAGAACCGGGAGGGGCTCAAAAATCTCTACCGGCTGGTTTCATTGTCCCATATCGACTATTTCTACAAGAAACCCAGATTGCCGAAATCGGTAGTGGAAAAGTACCGCGAAGGACTGATTATAGGATCCGCCTGCGTCATGGGCGAGATCTATCAGGCGGTCCTGAGAGAAGAGCCCGAAGAGGAGCTTGAACGTCTGGTGTCCTTCTATGATTATCTGGAGATCCAGCCGCTGGTCAACAACCGTTTCCTGATAGACGGGAAAACAGTAAAAAGCGAAGAGGATCTGAAGGACCACAACAGAAGGATCATTGAACTCGGCAGAAAATACGGCAAGCCGGTCGTCGCCACCTGCGACGCGCATTATTTCGACGCGGAGGAAGCTCTTTACCGGAGAATACTGATGGCAGGCCAGGGCTTCAAGGATGTAGAGGGCGATGAAGGCCTTTATTTCCGCACGACTGATGAAATGATGGAGGAGTTTTCCTATCTTGGAGAGGAAACCGCCTATGAGGTCGTGATCAGAAACACAAATATGATCGCGGATATGATCGAACCAATGATGCCCGTACCGGACGGGAAGTTCCCGCCTAAGATCGACGGGGCCGAGGAGGCTCTCCGCACAGCCTGCGAAGAACGCGCCGCGGCCATGTACGGCGATCCGCTTCCTGACGTGATACGCGAGAGACTGGATAAGGAACTGAATTCTATTATCAGCAACGGGTACGCTGTCATGTATAGATCGGCGGAGCTTCTGGTCAAGAAATCCATGTCCGACGGGTATCTGGTCGGATCAAGGGGTTCGGTAGGGTCCTCCTTCGCGGCGACCATGTCCGGAATAACCGAGGTCAATCCGCTGCCGCCGCACTATCTGTGCCCGAACTGCAGAAATCTTGAATGGGGAGATCTGCAGGAATATGACTGCGGCGTGGATATGCCGGACAAGGTCTGCCCGGTATGCGGGACGCCGTACAGCAAGGAGGGATTCAATATCCCGTTCGAAACATTCCTCGGATTCAACGCTGACAAGGAGCCTGATATCGACCTGAATTTCGCGGGTGAGTATCAGGGAACGGCGCAGAAATACGTGGAGGAGATATTCGGAGCGGAGAATGTTTACAAGGCAGGCACCATCGGAACGATAAAGGACAAGACTGCCTTTGGATATGTGGCGAAATATTTTGAGGAACGGGGCCTGAACGTCAACCGGTTCGAGCTTGAACGCCTGGCGCACTGCTGCGAGGGAGTGCGGAGGACGTCCGGACAGCATCCGGGAGGCGTCATCATTGTTCCGCGCGGGCACGAGATATATGAATTCTGTCCCGTGCAGCACCCCGCGAACGATGTCAGCTCTGATATCGTCACTACGCATTTTGACTACCATTCCATCGACAAGAACCTGCTGAAGCTGGATATACTGGGGCACGACGCGCCGTCCATGATCCGGCAGCTGCAGGATATGACGGGGATCGATCCGATGGATGTGCCGCTTAAGGACGAAAAGGTCATGTCCATTTTCATAGGAAGCGAGGGTCTGGACATCAAGGAGCCGGATTACAGGTTCTCACACGGATCCTTCGGCGTTCCGGAGTTCGGAACCAAGTTCGTGCGGCAGATGCTGGACGATATCCAGCCCACATCCTTCGAGGAGCTGATCCGGATATCCGGCCTTTCCCACGGAACGGACGTATGGCTCGGAAACGCGCAGGACATCGTTGTAAACGGCATAGCCACCATGAAGGAGGCCATCGCCACACGTGACGACATCATGAACTACCTGAGGAAAAAGGGCGTTCCCAATTCAGATGCTTTCACCATTATGGAAAAGGTCCGTAAAGGGAAAGGGCTGACCGAGGAGCAGGAGATGGAGATGATCGAGCATGATGTGCCGGAATGGTATATCGAATCCTGCAAGAAGATCAAATACATGTTCCCGCGGGCCCACGCGGTCGCTTACTGCATGATGTCCATGCGGATCGCGTGGTTCAAGGTATATCATCCCCTTGAGTTCTACGCGGTATATTTCACTGCCAAGGTGGCGAATTTTGATGATAAGGTTATGCTGCGCGGCCGGCAGGCGATAGAGGAGAGAATGGATGAGATCATCAGGAAAGGAAAGGACGCATCCGCGAAGGAGCAGGACGACATGCCTGTTCTGGAGCTTGCCTGCGAGATGTACGCCCGGGGATACGAATTCGCGCCGGCCCGTCTGGGGATTTCCGATGCCATGCTTTTCCGCGCGCATGAAGGAAAGGTGCTTCTTCCGTTCGTAGCGATCACGGGCATGGGAGAAGGAGCCGCCAGGGCATTCGCGCAGGGTTATGAGGAGCGTCCCTATGAAACCGTGGAGGATGTAAGCGAGCGCGGAAAGGTCAACAGATCCGCGCTGGAAGAGCTGCGGGAGCACGGCGTTCTGGACGGGCTTCCGGAAACCGCGCAGATCAGTTTCTTCTGATGCCGGGGGCGGGGATATTAACCCTTGCAATATGAAGGGCTCTGTGGTATTATTCACATGGTTAAGTTAAAGTTTTGTGTAAGAGTGGGCCGGACCCGCTCTTATTTTATGATAGGAACGCGGCACAATGGCTAAGAAGAAAATTACACAGATAACAGAAGAGCTGCTGGACGGTTTCCTGCAGGACGAAGGCTACGAGCTTTATCATACCGAGTTTGTGAAGGAAGGCAGCGACTGGTTTTTGAGGGTGTATATCGATAAGGCGCCGGACGGATCCGGGGAGGAATCCTGGATCAGCACAGAGGACTGCGAGAAGGTAAGCCGTTTTCTCAGCGAGCGCCTCGATGAGGCCGATCCCATCGAACAGAATTATTATCTGGAGGTCTCTTCGCCCGGAATGGACCGCCCGCTCCTGAAGCCGGAACACTATCTCCGCTACATCGGCAGAGAGGCTGAGATCAGGCTTTACAGAGCAAAAGACGGGAAAAAGGAAATTGCCGGCGTCCTTGAAAAATACGAAAACGACACCGTCACCATCAGGGATGAGGACGGTACGGAGTGGAACCTGGAAACAAAGGAAATAGCCAGAGCCAGGCTGGCGGTTATATTCTGATCAGGAGGAATTGTAATGAGTGATTTTATGAATGCGATCAATGATCTGGTAAAGGAGAAGGGGATTACCAGAGATGTTCTGATGGAAGCCATCGAGTCCGCTCTGGTGGCTGCATACAAGAAGAATTACGGAACCTCTCAGAATGTCCGGGTCGTATTTGATGATGATATGGGCGGATTTGAAGTGCTGATGAGAAAGGATGTCGTAGAGGAGGTCGAAGATGAGTTTACCGAGATCTCCATCGATGAGGCGCTTGAGATCGATCCGCGTTATCAGGTAGGCGATGTTGTGGAATATCAGGTAACGCCGCAGAACTTCGGCCGCATCGCTGCCCAGACAGCAAAGCAGGTGGTAGTGCAGAAGCTCCGCGAGGCGGAACGCGGCATGGTATTTGACAGCTATATCAGCCGTCAGGGCGATCTGATCACCGGCGTGGTGCAGCGTATCAGCAATGAAACCATATTTGTAAATATCGGAAATACAGAGGGAATCCTGGTGGCGGGAGAACGCGCGCAGGGTGAGCGTTTCCGTGTCAATGACCGGATCAAGGCCTATATCATGGACGTACGCAAAAGCACGCGCGGTCCGCAGATCTTCCTGTCCAGGACACACCCCGGTTTTGTAGAGCGTCTGTTTGAGCTTGAGGTGCCTGAGATCGAGGACGGAGTTGTTGAGATCAAAAGCATCGCGAGAGAAGCGGGATCCAGAACTAAGATCGCTGTATATACAGAGGATGAGGATGTGGATCCGGTCGGCGCCTGTGTCGGAGCCGGCGGAAGCCGTGTCCGCAATATCGTGGATGAACTCTTCGGAGAGAAGATCGATATCACAACATGGGATGATGATCCCCATGTGCTGATCAAGAATGTACTGAGTCCGGCGAAAGTCGAGGAGGTACTGATCAACGAAGAGGAAAAATCGGCGACAGCCATCGTTCCGGATTACCAGCTTTCGCTGGCGATCGGAAGAGAAGGCCAGAATGTAAGGCTGGCGGCAAGGCTCTGCGGATGGAAGATCGATATTCGCAGCCATTCCCAGTATTATGCTGACGGTGAGCCGGAGGAGGAATACGAAGAGGAATACGCCGACGATTATCCTGAAGCATACGCGGATGAAGACGCTGCCGAATATGCCGGTGAATCAGAAGAGGCTGACGCTGAATCTGAGGAAGCGGAAGAATTCGGGGAAGCGGAAGAGTATGAAGAGGCTGAACAGCCTGAAGAATAAAAATGAAGACCAGAAAAGCACCGATGAGAAGATGCGCGGGCTGTATGGAATCAAAGCCCAAGCAGGAACTGATACGCATCGCGTATTATGAAGGGGAGCTCTCTTTTGACCCGGAAGGAAAAGCAAAAGGGAGAGGTGTGTATCTGTGTCCGGATGAGGACTGCATGCAGAAGGCTTTCAGGAGAAAGTCGCTGCAGAGAAGTCTGAAGGCGGATATCAGTGAGGAAGAACTGAATCGTCTCTTTGAGGAGATCAGGAATCATGAATAAGACGCTTCGTTATATAGGGCTGGCCAAAAAAGCCGGCTGTCTGGTCACAGGGACCAATACAAGCGTCTTCAGCATGAACCGGCGCAAAGTCAGTCTTGTGATCCTGCCGGAGGATATTTCTGAAAACGGCAGAAAGAAGATCATGAAGACGATACGGCAGACTGAGACGCCGTATGTCATGTATGGAAAATCGGAGGAACTCTCCCGGGCGGCAGGATCCCCGGGAAGAAATGTGTTTTCCATCACAGACAGTCATTTCGCAGAAACTATTCTGCAGGAAATAGAGCGGGAAAGACTAAAGGAGGATGTGTGAATGAAAATCACCGAACTGGCATCGGAACTGAAGCTGACCGGTAAGGAGGTACTGGAGAAAGCTAAGTCGATGGGGATCGCGGTTGCGAAAGTAACCGATGAGCTGTCTGAGATCGATACGACAGCAGTTCGCAACACAATCATGAGAGGACGGGAAAAAGCGGAAACAAAAGTCGTCCGCGCCCGGGCCAAGAAGGCAGACAGCGAACAGAAGACGGATGAACCGAAGAGAACGGTAAAGGCCGCCAATATTAAGCTGCCTGAAATCAGAAAGACAAAGAAGGCCAAACCGGCATCAGCGGCTGCGGCTCAGCCTCAGACGGCTGTAAGCAAACCGCCTGCAGGAAAGCCGGTACCCTCTAAGGCGCTTGAAGGACGTACTCCTCAGACGCCGGATAAGCCGAAGGTCTCCAAGGCCATGCTGGAGGAACGCATCGCAAGGGAAAAGGCTGAAAGGGCAGAAAAGAAAGCCGCGGTAAAGGCAGAGGCTGAAGCCGCAGCTGCAGCAAAGAAGGAGCCTGTAAATGAGGCGCCTGC
>CADBRP010000239.1 GCA_902797095.1 uncultured Eubacteriales bacterium
GCTGTCCATCGTATCCCAATCGATCAGGTGATTCCCTACTTCATCGGAAGGATAGGAAAGCATCAGCACGATTTTCTTTGCGCCTTTGGCAATGCCGCGAAGGCAAATGGCAAAGCGGTTCCGGCTCAAAATAGGAAAAACAACACCCACCGTTTCACCGCCAAGCTTAGCACGAACATCATCGGCGATGTTATCCACGGTTGCGTAGTTGCCTTGGGCTCTGGCAACGATTGCCTCCGTCATGGCTACAATATCCCGATCCCGAACGGCAAAACCGTCCTGCTCGGATGCGGCCAGAACCGATTCGGTTACGATCGCAATGAGATCGTCGCCTTCACGGATGATCGGAGCACGAACGCCCCGAGAAACAGTTCCTACCATGCGGCTCATAAAAGCACCTCTGTTCTATGAATTTAACAGAGTTACTATACTACGTTTTCCCACAAAAGTAAAACAAAATTTTCCTCTCTGCCGGAAAGTTGGCAGAGAGGCAAAAAACTCAGGTTTTTCGGTCGAACGACGGGTTAATGGCGTAGAGATTTCTCTGATCCATTTTCTCCATGGCTTTCCGTAAGGCTTCGCCAAAACGCTGATAGTGTACGATTTCTCTTTCCCTCAGGTAACGGATGACATTGTTCACATCCGGATCGTCGCTCAGCCGAAGAATGTTATCATAGGTCACACGAGCTTTCTGCTCAGCGGCCAGATCTTCGTTCAAATCCGCGATCACATCGCCCTTGACAGCCATGCTGGCAGCGCTCCAGGGGAAGCCGGAGGCGGCTGTGGGATACACGCCCGCCGTCCGGTCCACAAAATACGTGTCAATACCGGACCGGATGATTTCTTCCTGCGACATCTCTCTGGTTAACTGGTGGATGATGGCGCCCACCATTTCCAAATGCCCCAGTTCCTCTACTCCGATATCCGTCAAAAGGCCCTTCAACTCCGCATAGGGCATGGAATATCGCTGACTCAGATACCGCATGGACGCGCCAAGCTCCCCGTCCGGGCCACCATATTGTAAAAACCGATGATTCTACACAGGCTGTAATCATCGGCAATCTCATAATATCAAAAAGAGCGCCTTCGGTCAATCCGAAAGCGCTCTTATTTCTATGTCCTCTTATTCAGGGTCATCTACGCCTTTACCGATCAAGTATTTGGAATCGCCATGTACATACACAAGATCGCTCGGGGTTTTGAGAGTATTGATCCAGTCTTCAGCTGCTCCCGTGATCAGCGCATCCAGATCAGCTCCGGCAGCGATGATGAGATCCTTCGTCGGCTTGTCCAGTTTCTTCTCTACCAGGTCAAACAGTTCCTGTTTTAGGAATCGGATCTGCTCATCATCCAGTTTCCCACCGCCGGCAGCTTTCCAGGCATTTACGAATAGCTGCTGCAGCTCCCCGACCGTCTGCCTGGTAATATCGAATAGGATTTTCAGGGCGATATTCGTGTTCTGCAGTTCCTTCTTCTTCCCGATCTTTGACAGAACCCAGGTGGCCGCAACGGCCAGAACCGCTTCAAATGCTCTCGCCAGCACAGTAATCCCCTGCTCGATGGCCACACTGGCCGGCGTGGGACTGCCGTCTGCGCTTGCTGTGGCGCAGGCAGTAAGGGCAAAGATCATAGCGAGCGCAAGGAACAGCACGAGAAACTTTTTCATTTTTATGTTCTCCTTTCATTTTTGGTCGTGGGCTTTTTGATTTAGGTGCTTTTCGATCTTGTTGATCGCTTCTGTAACAGGGCCATTGCAGCCCTGCTCTTTCAGGCCCTTGAGGCATGCGAGAACTCCATAGGTTAGGAGCGTTTGCTCTTCCTTCATGGCGGCAATATCCTGATCCTGCTTTTCCTGCTTCTGGTACCACTTGAACGCCTTGTTATAGTAGCCCAGCAAAGCAAGAACAGCAGCAACAACGGCCGCCGCCGTGATAATATCCTGCAAAGTGAATGTAACCTGCAAAGCTGAATACCTCCTACTCTTCCGGAATGCGAAGCACCTGGCCCGGATGAATCAGATATGGGACGCCGATTCCGTTTTCTTTTGCGATCTGACCGAATTTGGTCCCGCTCCCCAAAAAGCGAGCGGCGATTCCCCAGAGGGTGTCCCCGGCCTTAACGGTGTATGTGCGTGTCCCATTTTGAACCATTTCCGGCTTTTGGGACACAGGCTTGTCGGAAGGTGCTGCAGCGCCGGCCTCCTGGCTTGTCCCATTTTGCGCCGGGGATTCCGTTTGAGACAATTTCAAAACGTCCCCGGGATAGACCCTGTCGGGGTTCTGGATGTTGTTCCAGGCAATCAGCTGTTGAAGCGTGATCCCATTGGCCTTGGCAATGCCCCATAGGGTGTCCCCTGTTTTTACTGTGTATGTAGCAGCTGCAGAAGTCGGTGCGCTCGTGCTGGGCTGTACAGCCGTATCCGATACCGGAGGCCGGAGCACACAATCC
>CADBRP010000240.1 GCA_902797095.1 uncultured Eubacteriales bacterium
CAGGATGTGCCGGACCGCTCCCTCATAGAGCGGCTTTGTGCAGAGGATCTCATACCCTGTATCCAGGAAATTCTGCAGGCTGTACTGATTGCTCGGCGCGATGGTGACAAGCGCTTCCTTAGCGCCGTGCCGCATGGCCTCCTCCTCACGGAGGCGGACGTAATATTTCTGAAGGCCGAAGCCGCGGTAGCCCTTGTCGACCAGCGTTATCTCCAGAGAAACACATTCCTTCTGGCGTTCTTCGGGATAGCCGACATAGGTCCCGTAATTGCGGTGCGAAGCGCGGTTTGAGATCATCATGGTAAAGCCGACCAGCCTGCCGTCATGGTAGGTGCCGTAGCAATAGTCGGAACCAAGTGACTCGCGGATGTCCTCAGCGCTGACGAGGGCGTAGAGCCCCGGGTCGCACAGGTCTTCATATACTTTTTGCTGCAGTGTTAATATCTCGTCAAGGTTTTCCTCTGTACACCGACGGATCTCAAAATCCATCGTAAGACCCGAACGCCGGGACAAAGTAACAGTCTTTGAAAAGGTGCTCATTCTTTGTCTCCTCTGATTCGGGATTGACCGATTTTTGATTATTAAAACGTTGTGATATTATACCACATTAAAGGGGGAAAGTGTGTTATAATAAGTCAAAATTCTTTCAGGAGGAACTGATATGATAAAGCTGCCATTTGATATCGAACTGATGAACGGACGCGGCGTGCCGACGGTGTTCCATGTCCGCAGAGCCGGAGCGGAGGATGTTGATCATGTAATGAAGCTGCAGCAGACGATCGTTGACGCTCTGGAGAACAAAGATATATACGCGACCTATACGCGCGAGGAGTCTCTGGACGCTCTGGAGAACGACTACTGCTATATCGCGTTCGCGGATAACGGGGATGTCGCGGGCTATTCCGTGCTGATCCCGAATACGACTCCGGTGGTCGAGAAAAATTACGGACACTATTTTGACTATGATGAGGAGCATCTCTCAAGAACTGCGTCTCTGGATCTGACCATGGTCGCCCCGGAATACCGGGGCCACGGGCTGCAGAGACTGTTCAACAAGATCCGCATCGGCCAGGCGCTTGAGCTTGGCGCGACAGAGGGGCTGACTTCGATCTCCCCCGAGAACCCGTACAGCTACAACAACTTCCTGATCCTCAATTTTGAGATCATCGACAGAAGAGATCTGTACGGAGGCAAAGACAGGTATCTGCTCAGGAAGGAATTCTAAGCAAAGGCAGGCCTGCCTCCAGAAAAGAAAAAACAGAACAGAGCGGTCTGATCATCCGATCAAATCGCTCAGTTTTTTGCTGTAAAAGAAATCATGCACCATGTTGTCGTATTCGATCCACATGGGCAGAGTACGGCAGCTGCCTTTGCGGGGGCAGTCGTTGACATCCGCCGCGAGACAGCCGACGGAAGCCAGAGATCCCTCCATCAGCTCCAGGATCTCTCCGATGGAATACTCCTCGGGTTCCCTGCAGAGCCGGTATCCTCCGCCTTTGCCGCTGACGCCGGCAATCAGCCCGCCGGCGACCATATCTTTAACGATGATCTCCAGATACTTCTTCGAGATCTCCTGTCTTGACGCGATATCCTTCAGCGGAATGCATCCGCCGTCCTTGTGCTCCGCCAGGTCAAGCATGACTCTGAGGGCGTATCTGCCTCTGGTTGAGATCATTGTCTCACCTCCTCCCGTCTTTTTTTCCGACGCGTTCCTTTCCGGCGCCGTTTCTCTGATTCGCCTATTATACCGCAGGATTAATAGGTAAATCAAGTATTAAAAACCTATTGACACAGTAGGTAAATAGGGTTAAAATGCAGAAAGCAAAGAAGAAAGGAGCGAAATCAGATGATATACGCGGATAACGCTGCAACGACAAAGATGAGCGAAACAGCGATCAGGACCATGGTCCATCATATGAACGATACGTACGGCAATCCGTCCAGCCTTTACGCGACGGGGCAGGACGCCAGAGAGGTGCTGGAGGACGCCAGAGAGAAGGTCGCGGAGGTGATCGGCGCCGCCCCGCGGGAAATCCTGTTCACATCCGGCGGAAGTGAAGCGGATAATCAGGCGATCAGGTCTGCGGCCGCCCTGGGCGCGGAGAAGGGGAAAAAGCACATCATCTCCACTGCCTTTGAACACCATGCCGTGCTGCACACACTGCAGCGGCTGGAGAAAGAAGGCTTTGAAGTCACACTGCTTCCTGTCCATGAGGACGGAATCGTGCGCCCGGAGGAGCTTCGGGACGCGGTCCGCGAGGACACCTGCCTGGTGAGCGTCATGACAGCGAACAACGAGATCGGCACGATACAGCCGGTACGGGAGATCGGAAGGATCTGCAGGGAGAAAGGCGTACTGTTCCACACGGACGCGGTGCAGGCTGTGGGTCATATTCCGGTGGATGTGGAGAGAGACAATATCGACCTTCTGTCCGCCTCGGCGCATAAGTTTCACGGACCGAAGGGGGTAGGATTCCTGTACGCGAAAAAAGGGATCCGCCTTAAAAACCTCATTGAGGGAGGCGCCCAGGAACGGGGCTTTCGGGCGGGAACGGAGAACGTCCCCGGGATAGCTTCCATGGCTGAAGCGCTCAAAGAAGCGAATGAAAAAATGGAGGAGAACGCGGCGGC
>CADBRP010000241.1 GCA_902797095.1 uncultured Eubacteriales bacterium
GAAGGTCGTTTCGACGATCGCCAGCGACAAGCAGGACGACGTATTCACATTCACGCCGAGCGGCGCGGTCGGAACGGAAACGTTCACACTGAAGCATTCAGAGGACGGAACGACGGGCATCAAGGAATATACAGGACTTGCCGCGGGAGATAAGCTGTCGATCGCCGAGTCGAACGCGCTGGCGGGCAAATACGACACCTCCGTTGAGGCGGTATATGTCCCGGATGGCGAGACCTCTTCGAGGCCGATCCAGCTGACGACCGGTGATTCCGGGAGGAGCACCGGAGAGATCGAGGTAAAGGGCGATACCGTGATCACCTTTACCAACACCCGGAAGTCGATCCCGCTGAAGGTGCTGAAGGTCGACCAGGAGCGCAAGGCGCTGGCAGGGGCAACATTCACAGGAGACCTGATCGATGGAAGCTATACGACGGTGATCACCGGAACGGGCGATGACGCCGAGGCGGTCATCATTGACAACAGCGCGGTGACCATCGGGAACACCTACACGATCACAGAGACGGATCCGCCGGCCGGTTTCAATTCGCTGGAGGGTGATGTCAAGATCACAGTGAACTCCGCTGACAGCGTGACGGTGAAGATCGGAAACAAAGACGTGACAGACGCGAATCTGCTGTATAAGGATCCCGACGGCGTCTGGACGGTCAAGCTCATGAACGAATCGGGAGTAGTGCTCCCCCATACCGGCGGGCCGGGAACCGGCGCGGTTTATCTCTGCGGGCTCCTGCTTTTGCTCGGCGCGGGGACGGTCCTGCTTTTGCAAAGGCGGAGGCGAGCCTGATCATGCAAAGGCGGGACGGGCCTGATTTGGCGGCGGAAATTTTAGCTCGCGGTTTTCAGGGGTTGAAATTGACGAAAACCCTTTGAAATGGTACAATATACGCAACTGTGGGCGGGTCTCAATCAAGAGATCTCTGCCGCGGTATATCCTGCTTTTTGCATAGGCGGGAAACTGAAGGGGCAGACACTTGAAGAAATGGATTAAAAAGAACCTTCTGACAGTGATCCTGATAGGCGCCATGGCAGTGGGCGCAGGGCTGCTGGCCTATCCGTCGGTGGCGAATTACTGGAACTCATTCCATCAGACTCAGGCGATCATGTCATACAGCGATGTGGTCTCGAAGATGGATACCGAGGATTACAAGAGGATCCTGGATAACGCGAAGGCATATAATAAGAAGCTTGGAAAGAACGGAATCCAGTGGGTTCTGACAGACGCGCAGAGAAAAGAATACAACGAGCAGCTGAAGATCGACGGCAGTGAGGTCATGGGATACGTAAGCATCCCGAAGATCCATGTGAAACTGCCGATCTATCACGGGACCGAGGAGAACATCCTTCAGACATCCATCGGACATCTGGAGGCGACATCCCTTCCGGTAGGCGGCAAAAGCTCGCACTGTTCGGTCTCGGGACACCGGGGACTGCCCTCGGCGCGATTGTTCACAGATCTTGACAGGATGAAAGAAGGGGACACCTGGACGATGACCGTGCTCAACGAAACGGTCACCTACGAGGTGGACCAGATCAGGATCGTGGAGCCTGAAGATCTGTCAAATCTGCTCATCGAGAAAGGAAAAGATTTCTCGACGCTGATCACCTGTACGCCGTACGGAATCAACACCCACAGGCTGCTGATCCGGGGACACCGGATCCCCAACGCCAACGGGGACGCGAATCTGACGGCTGACGCGATTCAGATTGAGCCGATTTATATAGCGCCTTTCCTGGCGCTGCCAATACTGATAGCGCTTCTGGCAATGGTGCTGATCACTACCAGGCGCGCGAAGCGGTATCATCCGGAAGCTAATATATTGCAATACATGAAAGCGAAGGATTTAAGAAAATGAGAAAGAAGACAAGGACAATCAGAAGAAGCCCGGGGCAGGTACTGACAACAGTGTTGGCAGTAATGGCTCTGGTGATCTCCATGGGGATCGCCGCAGGGCTCTCGGCGGAACCCTCTCATGCGGAGACGTACACCGTGACCGGAAAGTATGTCACTGATAACTTTGACCAGTATACAGACAGCTGGCCGGCCGACCTTAAGGAAGTGCCAGCGGATTTGGAGACGACGTTCAATCTGTACAAGGTGGGAACGTATTCACATGACAAAGACGGGAATTCAATCATCGTGCTGGATGAAGCCTACAGTTCCGTAACGCTTCCCACAACAGACAAGGATGATCCTAACTGGACAAAGGACTGGCTGAGAGCAGCGCTGTCTTTGAGCCAGCTGGTGCAGGGAGATCCCGTGGCGGGCCCGCAGACGGTTACGGGGAACAATCCTTTCAGTCTCAGTGTTGAGGAAAAGGGCGTGTATCTGGTTCTGGGAACCAGCTCGAAGGTGGAGCAGAACGGAAAGACGATCTGGTGGAGACCGCAGCCGATGCTGGTGCAGGTATTTGACGGCAGCAAGCGGGATCTGGAGATCAAGCCTGAAGCGGAAACCGCGCATGACTTCCGTGTAACAAAGTACTGGGCAGGAGATCCGGACGTCGATAAGAAGTACCGGCCGGAATCTGTTACCGTAAAGATCTACTATGACATGGCGAACAACCCGGATCCTGTTTATACAGAGAAGCTGGACAGCAGCAATGACTGGTGCTTCTCCTGGACAGCCGGGGAAGATCAGAATGATCCGTTCGCGTGGACAGTTGTAGAACAGCCCCTGAGCGGAGAAGCGGCGGAGCATTACACATTTTCCATCGAGCCGGTCAGTGTCACCGGGGATGATGCGGATGTTGCCGATCCTGCCAATCTGAAGCTCTTCAAGCTTACAAATACAGCGAAGACACCGCCTTCACCGCCGGAACCGACTACAACAACAGAACCTCCGACGACAACAACGGCAGCGCCGACGACAACAATGCCGCCGACGAAGGGGACGGAACCGCCTGAACCCAATTCGCACACAAAGACCGGCGACACCATGGTTCTGACGAGAGTCATCGCGGTGATGGCCGCGGCGCTTCTGCTGGCGATCATCCTGATCATCAGATGGAGAAGAAAAGGCCGTAAGGACGGCGGCAACGCGTAAGCGCGTAGATACGTTAACGCGGTTCATGCAATAACAGCGGCAACGCGCGAACGCACAAATGCGGCAGCGCGAACAGCGGCAACGCGCGAACGCGGTTCACGCAATAAGGATAGTAAGAGACTGCTCCTTCGGGGGCAGTCTTTCGTACCGGAACAGTATCGTTTATGAAAGAAGCGGAAAGACCGAAACAGAAAACCGGAAAAAGGGGCAGGATCGCCGCGATCATCTGCATTGTGATCGTGCTGGCGCTGGCTGCCCTGGGCGGCCTGGTTTTCCATAAGAAGCAGACCGGAACTGAAGCGGAAAGGACGCTTTCGCAGATGGAAAAGGTCATCCCCGGGCTCGGTAAGGAAGGTGTTTATTCATCCGGAGCCGGCCGGGATCCGCTTGTCGTGCTGTCGATCAGAGGAGTCGACGTGGTCGGCTGCCTTGAGATCCCTTCCCTGAATCTCCGCGCGCCTGTGACAGGCAAGACTTATGAGAAGGAATCCTTTGTGAACTGGGTCAGCGGCTCTCCGGTGAAAGGCAGGTTCCGGCTGGAGGGCAACAAGTCGGATGTGTTCCTGAAGCTTCCAAAGGCAGCCCCCGGGGACAAGGTGCTTTTCACGGACGTTGACGGCGTCCGCTACGAATACACGGTGACAACGCAGCTTCACCTGAAAAGCTGGGATAAGGCGAAATACGATCTCATGCTCTGCTACGATGTGGACAGCGACACCCAGTTCGTGCTGGGCTGCACAGCTGAGATGTA
>CADBRP010000242.1 GCA_902797095.1 uncultured Eubacteriales bacterium
ACCCGCCAGAGACGCGATCCGCGGCATGGTTGCCCACAAGATCAAGAACGTCCTGAACGCTTCCGGCAAAAAATAAGAATATCTGATTCGTGTATCATAAAGATGAGGCTGTTGCATCAGACAAGTGAATTGTCCGGGCGGCAGCCTCTTTCGTTATAGGTACACCGTCAGAGGTTCGAATCGGGGAATGGGATCGGGAAGCAGTCTGACTGGGAATGGAATCGGGAAGCGGTATAACGTGGAACGGGATTGGGAAGCGGTATAACGGGGAATGGGATCGGAGAGCGGTATAACGGGGAATGGAATCCGGGGCGTCACAAAAAACTTGTGAAATGAGCCTTTTTTGGAAGACCGCTTCCAGGAATGAGCTTTCAGAAGGATATCTTGGAAGCACAAAGGCAGGTGTCTCTCAATAAGTTGCCTTTTCTCGGATCATTTACAGGATTTCTATCCGAAAAGCAGGAAATCCGTTGAGTTCCTTTCCAGGAAAAACGTATTTCCAAACAATCCTGGAAACATGCTTCCAGGAAATCAGGAAGAAAAAGCAATCCTGGAAGGCTGCTTCCAAAAGATCAGCATTCTGAGAATTTTTTGGAAGGCAAGGCACTGAAGCCGCAGCAGATCGAGGCGTTCGTCAAGCCAGGGAACTGCAAACAGATCGGTGCGAAGAAGTTTGCGGCGCAGATCGGATCCATCGTTCCGGAAAGCGAGCATGAATCCGGAAAGCGAGCATGAATCCGGAAAACGAGCATGAATCCGGAAATCGAGCATGAATCCGGAAAACGAGCATGAATCCGGAAAGCGAGCATGAAAAAAGGAGCGGCACATCAGATTTTCTTTGATGCGCCGCTCCTCGTTTATTTTCTGATATTTATTTTGCCGCGTCGATCATCTCGTGCTTCAGCGACCAGAGCTTGTGGGACAGGTCCACATAATATGTCTGCGGATTCTCAAACCGCTTCATCTCATCCCACATCAGATCCTGCTGACGGAGACAGTATTCTCTGATCTCGTGAAGTGACGGAGATTCATATACGCACTCTCCCTTTACGAAGATCGGCTTCTGCAGCTCCTCAGTGTAGAAGTTCGTGATCTTCTTTCTTTTCCAGACATCCTTCGGATCAAAGATCTCATACTCATCCCCTGTCGGCGGCTCCTCTTCATGCAGAGCGATCACATCACCCAGCAGGCGGCCGGTATCGATGTCAAAGAAACGGACGACCTTCTTGAAGCCCGGGTTCGTGATTTTCTCAGTGTTCTCACTGATCTTGATCTTCGGGATCATCACGCCGTCCTTCTCAAGGGCGGACAGCTTGTAAACGCCGCCGAATACCGGTTCGGATCTGGCAGTGATCAGCTTTTCACCCACTCCGAAGGAATCGATGCACGCGCCCTCTGAGATGACCTCTCTGATAATATACTCGTCCAGAGAGTTCGAGATGACGATCTTGCAGTCGGTCAGGCCGGCTTCATCCAGCATGCGGCGGGCGTTCTTCGTCAGATACGCGATGTCGCCGCTGTCGATGCGGATTCCCTTTACCGGAGGATCCAACTCCTTGAAGACCTTGATCGCCGCGGGGATTCCGGATTTCAGAACATTGAATGTATCTACCAGAAGCGTGGCGTTCGTCGGATAGATCTCACAGTACTTTTTGAAAGCCTCATACTCGCTGTCAAACATCTGCACCCAGCTGTGGGCCATCGTTCCCAGCGCGGGCGTTTCAAAATATTCATCCGCCAGAGTACACGCTGTTCCCGCGCACCCGCCGATGTATGACGCTCTGGCCCCGTATACGGCAGCCGCTGTTCCGTGGGAGCGGCGTGTGCCGAATTCCATGACGGGACGGCCCTGCGCCGCCCTGACGATCCTGCTGGCCTTCGTCGCGATCAGGCTCTGGTGGTTGATCAGAAGCAGGATCATGGTTTCAACAAACTGTGCCTGCATTACCGGACCTCTGACGGTGATCAGCGGTTCACCCGGGAAGATGGGAGTGCCCTCGGGGACAGCCCATACATCGCATGTGAAGCGGAAATCCTTCAGATACTCCAGGAACGCTTCGTTGAAGATCTCCTTGCTTCTCAGATACTCGATATCCTCTTCGCTGAAGCTGAGGTTCTTCATGTACTCGATGACCTGATCCAGGCCCGCCATGATGGCGTAGCCGCCACCGTCCGGAATCCTCCGGAAGAACATATCAAAATAGGCGATCTCGTCAGCCATTCCCGCGGAGTAGTAACCATTTGCCATAGTGATCTCATAAAAGTCGGTCAGCATAGACAGGTTCAGTTTTTCAATCATTTCGTTTTCCTCCGATCCTTTCATGGATCCTCGACACAATCGTTATCCTTTTTATTTTAATATTTTCTTCAGGAATTGTCCAGTATATGAGTTTTCCGCCAGAGCGATCTCCTCCGGCGTTCCCTCCGCCACGATCATCCCGCCTCTGGAACCACCGTCCGGTCCAAGGTCGATGATGTGGTCGGCGCATTTGATGATGTCCATGTTATGCTCTATCACGATCACCGTATTTCCGGCGTCCACCAGCTTCTGCATCATCATCAGGAGCTTTTCAACATCCGCGAAATGCAGGCCTGTGGTGGGTTCGTCCAGTATGTACAGCGTCCTGCCGGTGCTCCTGCGCGAAAGCTCTGAAGCGAGCTTGATGCGCTGCGCTTCGCCTCCGGAAAGCTGGGTGCTGGGCTGCCCGAGCTTGATATATCCCAGGCCGACGTCCTCCAGCGTCTGCAGCTGCCGCGCGATAGGCGGATGATTCCGGAAGAACTCCAGCGCTTCGCTTACATTCATGTCCAGAACATCGTAGATGCTCTTTCCCCTGTATCTTACCTCCAGCGTTTCCCGGTTGTATCTCCTGCCTTTGCATACTTCGCAGGGAACATATACATCCGGCAGGAAATGCATCTCGATCCGGATGATGCCGTCGCCGGAACAGGCTTCGCACCGTCCTCCCTTCACATTGAAGCTGAACCTGCCTTTGCCGTAGCCGCGGAGCTTCGCCTCGGGAAGCTGCGCGAACAGATCACGGATATGCGTGAACACCCCGGTATATGTCGCGGGATTGGAGCGGGGCGTCTTGCCGATGGGCGTCTGATTGATATCGATGATCTTGTCGATATGCTCCAGGCCCAGGATCTTTTTATGCCTGCCCGGCTTGTCCTTGCTTCTGTAAAGCTCCGCGGAGACAGCCTTGTACAGTATCTGATTGACCAGACTGCTCTTGCCGCTTCCTGAAACGCCGGTAACGCAGACGAATTTGCCCAGCGGGAATTTCACGTCGATATTCTGCAGATTGTTTTCGGCAGCGCCCTTCACTTCGATGAAACTGCCGTTTCCCTCCCTGCGCTCCGCCGGGACGGGAATGGATCTTCTCCCGGAAAGAAACTGTCCTGTAACAGACCGCTCGCAGGCGGCGATATCCTTCACGCTGCCCTGGGCAACAAGCTCGCCTCCGTGCGCCCCCGCGCCTGGTCCGATGTCCAGAATATGGTCCGCGGCGTACATGGTCTCCTCATCGTGTTCGACCACAAGCAGCGTATTTCCTATATCCGTCAGTCTCCGCAGCGCCTGCAGAAGCATGGCGTTATCCTTCTGGTGAAGGCCTATGCTGGGTTCATCCAGAATATACAGCACCCCCACCAGGCCGGAGCCGATCTGCGTCGCCAGGCGTATCCTCTGGGATTCTCCGCCGGACAGTGTCGCGGACGCGCGGGAGAGGGTCAGGTAATCCAGCCCTACATTCTTCAGGAACATCAGTCTGCCCCGGATCTCCTTCAGGATCTCCCCCGCGATCTGACGATGCATATCGCTGAGCTCAAGGCCGTCGACAAATTCGATGGCCTCCGCTACGGAAAGGTCGCAGAACTCCATGATATTCAGCCCGCCTACGGTAACCGCGAGAAGCTCCGGGCGAAGCCTGCGCCCTCCGCACTCCGGGCAGGTCGCGACGCTCATATACGCTTCCAGCTTTTCCTTGATCCAGTCGGATCCCGTTTCAATATAGCGCCGTTCAAGATTGGGGATCAGCCCTTCGAAGGTATGCTTTCTGTGCTGCGTATATCCCGCTCTGTTCGTATAATCGTATTCCAGCTTGTCATTGCCCGATCCGTAAAGCAGGATCTGCCTGAATTTTTCAGGGAGATCCTCAAACGGCTGCGTCAGATCCGCGTCATACTTTTCAGCAAGAGCGCGTATCACCTGCCAGTAATAGCTGGTGAATTCCATGGTGCTGAATACGTTCCGCAGCGCCTTGTCCATAATGCTGATGCTCTGATCCGGGATCAGGAGGTCCGGGTCCACCTTCTGCACGAAGCCCAGCCCATTGCATTCGGGGCATGCTCCCATGGGATTGTTGAAGGAGAACATCCTGGGCTCCAGCTCCTCGATGCTGATGCCGTGGTCCGGACAGGCGAGGCTCGTGCTGAATGTCTTCTCATGATCATCGATCACGACCTGAACCAGCCCCTCTCCATGGGAGATGGCAAGCTCGCAGGCCTCGCTCAGCCTGCTGCGCACCCCTTCCCTGACCTTGATCCGGTCTATCACGATCTCGATGGTATGCTTCAGATTCTTTTCGAGGGAGATTTCCTCCTCGTCCAGCCTGCGGATCTCTCCGTCGACCCTGACTCTGGAAAAGCCTTCCCTGCCTATCCTTGCCAGGATCTTCTCATGCTGCCCCTTCCGCCGGCGCACCACGGGCGCCAGGATGGTCAGCCTGGTCCCCTCCGGTTCCTGCAGCAGAGTTTCAGTGATCTGATCTATGCTCTGGCTGCTGATCTCCCTGCCGCAAACCGGGCAGTGCGGGATCCCGATCCGCGCGTACATAAGACGGAGATGATCGTAGATCTCCGTTACTGTGCCCACTGTGGACCTCGGGTTCTTGTTCGTTGTTTTCTGGTCTATGGAGATCGCCGGCGACAGCCCTTCAATGGACTCTACATTCGGCTTTTCCATACGTCCCAGGAACTGACGCGCGTAGGAGGACAGGCTCTCCATATATTTCCGCTGTCCCTCCGCGTAGATGGTATCGAACGCGAGCGAAGATTTCCCTGATCCTGACAGTCCAGTCAGAACCACGAATTTGTCCCTCGGGATCGAAACGTCGATCCCCTTCAGATTGTTTTCCCTCGCGCCTTTTATCACGATATCTTTTGCCATATTGATTCTCTCCTGTGCCCTCCCCGTGTCAGGTCAGTCTGGCGCGGTACTCGAACACCATATCTCTGAGCTGCGCGGCGCGCTCGAACTGCAGATCCGCCGCCGCCTGCCTCATTTCCTTTTCCAGTTTCGCCACGTAATCCTTCAGTTCCTTCTTCGTCATCTCCAGCGGGCTTCTTCCGTCCGCGGACGCTTCCTCCACGGCCTTCGTAGCCTCAATGACATCGCGGATCCCCTTGCGGACGGTCGTCGGGACGATTCCGTGGGCCTGGTTGTATTCCTCCTGGATCCTTCTTCTCCGGGCAGTCTCTTCCATGGCGGAACGCATGGCTTTGCTGATGCCGTCGCAGTACATGATCACCCTGCTGTCCGCGTTTCTCGCGGCTCTTCCGATGGTCTGGATCAGTGAGGTCTCCGTACGCAGGAAACCTTCCTTGTCCGCGTCCAGAATCGCGACCAGGGAAACCTCCGGGATGTCCAGGCCTTCCCGCAGCAGATTGATTCCGACCAGCACATCAAACACCCCGACTCTCAGATCGCGGATGATCTCCATCCGCTCCAGGGTATCGACATCGGAATGCAGATAACGCACCCGTATTCCCGCTCCGGCGAGGTAGTCCGTCAGGCTCTCCGCCATTTTCTTCGTAAGCGTTGTCACAAGAACTCTCTCGTTCTTTTCTGTAACGCGGTTGATCTCGCCGATCAGGTGGTCGATCTGCCCCTCGGACGGATGGGTCTCGATCAGAGGATCCAGAAGCCCTGTAGGCCGAATGATCTGCTCCGCGCTGATCCCGCCGCTCTGCTCCTTCTCATACTCCGCGGGAGTGGCGCTGACGTAGAGTATCTGATGAACCAGGCTGTTGAATTCCTCGAATTTCAGAGGCCGGTTATCCAGCGCCGACGGCAGGCGGAATCCGTAATCCACCAGAGACTGCTTCCTTGATCTGTCTCCCGCGTACATCGCGCGAAGCTGGGGAAGCATCACATGGGATTCATCGATCATGATCAGGAAATCGTCCGGGATGTAGTCGATCAGCGTGTACGGGCGGCTGCCGGGAGGCAGGCCTGTAAGGTGCCTTGAATAATTCTCGATGCCCTTGCAGGTTCCGATCTCACGCAGCATCTCCACATCGTATCTGGTGCGCTGCTCCAGCCTTTGCGCCTCCAGGAGCTTCCCCCTGTCCTTGAACCACTGCACGCGCTCCTCCAGTTCTTCCCCGATGGTCTCCGCGGCCCGCTCGATCTTCTCGGGACTGGTCACATAGTGGGACGCGGGATAGATCGCGACATGATTCCGCAGGCCGAGGATCTCTCCTGTCAGCGGATTGATCTCCTTGATGCTCTCCACTTCATCCCCGAACAGTTCGATGCGCACAGCGTTCTCCGCGCCGGCGGGATGTATGTCGATAATGTCCCCGCGCACCCGGAAGTCGCCTCTCTCAAAGGCAGTATCGTTCCTTGTGTACTGGATGTCCACCAGCTTGCGCAGGAGCTCCTGCCGGTCCTTCTCCATGCCCGGGCGGAGAGAGATCACCTGATTCTCATAGTCCACCGGACTGCCCAGACCGTAAATGCAGGATACACTCGCGACGATGATGACATCGCGCCGTTCCGACAGCGCGGCTGTGGCGGAGTGCCGCAGCTTCTCGATCTCGCCGTTGATATCCGAATCCTTTTCTATGTATGTATCAGTTGAAGCGACATAGGCTTCCGGCTGATAGTAATCATAATATGAAACGAAGTATTCCACCGCGTTGTCCGGGAAAAACTCCTTGAATTCTCCGTGCAGCTGAGCCGCCAGAGTCTTGTTGTGGGATATCACCAGGGTCGGCTTCTGGACCTTCTCGATGATCTTGGCCATCGTAAAAGTCTTCCCCGAGCCGGTGACCCCCATGAGGGTCTGCGCCCGTCTGCCGCTTATGATATTCCCCGCGATCGTCTCGATAGCAGCAGGCTGATCACCCATCGGTTCATAATCGGAAACGACTCTGAATTCCGGCATGAAACACTCCTCCTTTCACTGTGGATAATCATTGTATCATATCCGCACTTCTATTGCAAACAAATGTTCGCATCGGCGGTTTATATGTTTGCACTTTATCTGTGTAATATGCTATAATATAATTCACATCTCTGCAGATATTTACCGCTGCAGCGTCAAACTGACTTATATAAGGAGAGAATTTTCATGCTGAAACACATCCGCAGGGAAATCAATTCCAGAAGAGGAAAAGGAAATACCGCTGCCGCGCCTGAAATGTCCTATGAAGGCGCCGCGCAGATTCTTAAAAGAACCAATATTATCGCTCCCGAGTACTACACCCGCTACGATGTTAAGCGCGGTCTCAGAAACGCCAACGGGACCGGCGTCGTCGTCGGGCTGACGCATATCGGCGAGGTCGTAGGCTATGAGCTCAGCGAAGACAACAGAAAGATCCCCATGGAGGGCAAGCTCTATTACAGAGGCTATGACATCGAGGATCTGGTGGCGAACTGCATCCAGGAGGACCGCTTCGGATTTGAGGAGGCAACGTATCTGCTGATCATGGGAGAACTGCCGACCCGCTCCGAGCTTGAGGCGTTCAATGAGGAGCTGGGCAAGCACCGCAGCCTGCCGCTCGGATTCGCCCGCGATATGATCCTCACCGCTCCCTCCAATAATATCATGAACAAGCTCGCCAGGAGCGTTCTGGCGCTGTATTGCTATGATGATAATCCGGACGATATCTCGATCGAAAACGTTCTGCGTCAGTCCGTTTCGCTGATCGGTTATTTTCCTGCCATCATATGCTACGCCTACCAGGCGAAGAGCACGTATTATGATAACAAGAGCCTGCACCTGCACGAACCGATTCCGGAGCTTTCCACATCCGAGAATATTCTCCGCATGCTCCGGCCTCTGGGGGAATACACAGAGCTTGAAGCGCGGCTTCTGGATATCTGCATGATCATCCACGCGGAGCACGGCGGAGGAAACAACTCATCCTTCACCACGCAGCTGGTAAGCTCCACCGGAACCGATACCTATTCCGCCATCGCCGCGGCCGTCGGTTCCCTGAAGGGCCCGAAGCACGGCGGCGCCAACATAGCAGTCGTGAATATGATCAACAACATCAAAAAGAACGTCCCAGATATTAACAACCGGGGCAAGCTCGATGATTACCTGGTCAAGATCCTGCGCAAGGAGGCGCATGACAGGACCGGCCTGGTCTACGGCATGGGCCACGCCATCTATACCCTCTCGGATCCGCGCGCGAAGCTGCTGAAGGGCATGGCGAAAAAGCTGGCCGAAGACAAGGGAATGATCGATGATTTTCTGCTCTGCGACTATATCGAACGCAATGTGCCCGGCCTCTATGCCGAGGTCCATGGGAAGGAAATCAATATGCCCGCCAACGTCGACCTGTATTCAGGCTTCGTATACGACGCGCTGGACATCCCCGCGGACGTAGCGACGCCTCTGTTCGCGACCGCCCGGCTTTCCGGCTGGTGCGCGCACCGAATCGAAGAGCTGGTCGCCGGCGGAAGGCTGATGCGCCCCGCCTATATGTCCGTGCAGGATCACCTGGATTATATCCCGATGAAAGACAGAAAAGGCAGCCTGATCAAATAAGGCTCACGCCTTCCTTTCAGACTGCCCTGAATTATATCAGCAGCAAACCCGGTTTCAGCCTGGCTTCAGCAGGAAGCGTTCAGGAGGGAACCGGTTTTTAATACAGTTCCGGCCTCCTGTGCTTCAGAAGCGGCAGCTGCTCCCGCACAGCTTTCACTCTGTCGAGATCAACCGTTCCGCAGACGATCTGCGGCGTTTCATCGGCCTCCGCGGTCACATCGCCCCAGGGATCGATGATGCAGGAATGGCCGTAACAGACGTAAACTCCGTTCTCATCTCTTGCCGGGGAACACGGCGCGAACCAGACCTGATTGTCAAGCGCCCT
>CADBRP010000243.1 GCA_902797095.1 uncultured Eubacteriales bacterium
GGCGAGGGCAGTGGTAAAGCATTCCTCCATGCGAAGGCCCTGCAGCGAAAGGATGAAGGCCGACATCAGGAGGACGCCCGCGTATACCAGAAGGAAAGCTGTGATATTGGATACGACCGGAGCGGAGACCGGGTTGGAATTGAGCTTTACGGCAACGACCGATCTCGGGTGAAGTCTCCTTACGCAGTTGCGGGCGATCAGCTTGAACATTACCAGAATCCTGACGATTTTGATGGATCCGGAAGTGGAGGAGGAACAGCCTCCCGTCAGGGACAGACACAGCAGAATGAGCTGGCATGATGCCGGCCAGACGAAGCTGGCGGAATTGACATAGCCCGCGGTGCTGATCATGCTGGCGGTCTGGAAGAAGCTGTGGCGCAGCGCCGATGTAAAGTGCAGCCCGGAATTCACCATCAGCCCCGTGGTGCAGAGAATCACGGAGAACAGGATGATGAGGACGTATGCGCGGAACTCGGGATCCTGCAGTGAGTGGCGGACCTTGCCGCCGAGAGCGTAGAAGTACAGCTGGAAATTGACCGAGGCCAGGAGGCAGAATGAAGCCACGACGATCTCGATATAAAGGCTGTGGAATCCGATGATTCCCTCGCTGTAGGGAAGCAGGCCGCCTGTGCTGACGCAGCCGAGAACGGTGACGAGCGCTTCATAGAAAGTAACCTTCCTGGGGATGACCAGAAGAAGGAACTCTATCAGGGTGAACGTGAAATACGTTATATACAGCATCCTGGAGGAACTGCTGAAACGCGTGGTGGATTTCTGGTAGACCGGACCCGGAGTCTCCGCGCGCACGATGAACTGGCCGTTGATGCCAAGCGCCGGAAGGATGGAGATGACAAAGACCAGGATTCCCATGCCGCCCAACCAGTCGCTCAGAGCCTTCCAGAGGAGCAGGGACGGATTTGTCAGCCCGCCGGGAAGACAGGATGAGCCGGTGGTCGTGAATCCGGCCGTGGATTCAAACAGCGCCTCCATAAAGGTGCTGGTGCAGCCGGAATAATAGTACGGGAGAGCGCCGGTCAGGGACGCCAGAACCCAGGACAGGGTTACGATCAGAAAGCCGTCTCCCGCGCCGAATCTGGAACGGTCCGAGCGGAAAAGCAGTGTGACCAGGCCGCCGATCAGAATGAGCCCCGGCGAGCACATGCGAAAACCCTGGGCGGCGTTCGCGTCCCCAGTCCGCACGGCACAGATCCAGGGAACGATCATCGCTACTCCGACGATCAGGACGATTAATCCCAGGATCTTGGTTATGGCGCTGTAATTGTAGCGTCGTGAATTCATGGTCTAAGCTCTTCCCTTATCAATAACTCTGTTCCCAGTAACTTGGAGTAAACAGCACCAGAAGTGTGTAAAGCTCGAGCCTGCCTCCGATCATGACTATCGAGAGCAGGAATTTCAGGGGACCGGAATAAATATCGAATGTATGCATCGGGCCGGCGCCTCCGAAATAGCAGCCGGTATTGCAAAGGCAGGCCAGAGAGCTGCTGAACCCTTCCGAGACCGAAGCGTTTCCGAGCGTCATCAGGAATGTGCTGGCGAACAGGACCGTAAGGAACAGGAACGGCACCGTAGCCACAGCGGAAACGACTTCAGAAGGGACAGGCTTCTGGTTGAGCCTGATAGTGTCAACAAAATTAGGATGCAGGCGCATGGAGATTCCGTGCCGGATCAGCTTGAGCAGAATGACCAGACGCGCGATCTTTATGCCGCTTCCGCTGGAGGAGGAGCAGGCCCCTGTAAAGGCCAGGATCAGCAGAATGAACTGGGCCGCCTGCGGCCAGGAATTGTAATCAGCTCTGCAGAAACCTGTGCTGGTGATCATGGAGACGGTCTGGAAGACCGCTTCGACCATACAGTTGCCGAGGTATCTCCCGTTATCGGAAATCAGCACAAAAACTGTGATCAGAAAAGAACAGATCGCGGTGATTATGATGTAATAATTGAATTCAGTGTTCTGCCTGAAGGCTCGCAGACCTTCGCGGACGGCATTCAGATAGAGGTTGTAATTCACGCCGGAAAGCAGCATGAAAACTATGATAACGCAGGGAATCAGATTTCCGCCGAAGTGCATCATTCCTTCATCATAACGCGCGAATCCGGTGGTGCTGACGGTGGACATACTGACAAGCAGCGCGTCGAACAGGCGCATTCCGCTGACGCGGAGAAGAATGGTCTCAAGAATGGTGATCGAGCCGTAAAAGATTCCGATCACGCGGATGTTCTGGATCATCTTGGGAGAGATGGATTCCATTGCGGCGTGAGTCTCGATCACAGTGAGGCGCTGCGCGCTCAGCCCTACCGTCGGCATCAGAGCGATGCCAAAGAGCAGGATGCTCAATCCTCCCAGCCATCCGGTCATCGCTCTCCAGAGGAGGATGCCGTGGTTGAGCTCCTGAATGTCCCTCAGGACCGTGGCGCCGGTGGTGGTAAAACCGGAAGCGGATTCAAAGAACGCGGACATCGGGTCGGTCAGGACGCCGGTCAGAAGATACGGCGCTCCGCCGGCGAGGGAGGCGAGAAACCAGCAAACGGCTATCGCAAAAAAGCCGTCGCTGATGCGCAGCTTCTTTCTGTAATAATGCGGTTCTTTTGACAGGGTGATGCCCAGGACCGTACCCGCGGCGGCCATGGCAAGGAAACAGATCCCGTCATTGATCTCCCCGCAGATAAAGGATACAAGCGCGGAAGGCAGCATCGCCAGACTCATGGCTGCCAGCATAACGCCTGCTATTCGAACAGCCGCAAAAAACGTCGGTTTCATGGCATTACCTGTTTCTGGAGAAGAAGCGCTTCAGGCCTTTGTCTTTCAGCAGTTTCTCAGTGCTGGAGATATCGCTGATGAGACTGAGCATGATCACGCGGTCATTTTCCAGAATCACAGTATCTCCGGTCGGGATGATGACGTCGCTTCCGCGGTGGATAGCGGCGATGATGACGCTGTCAGGCAGATCCAGAGTCTTCAGAGGAACTCCGACGAAATCCATGGAAGCGCTGGCGATGACCTCCATGATCTCCGCCTGTCCCTGAATGAGCTGTGAGGACAGAATCTTTTTGCTGCCGGAAACCAGCCGCACGATGGTGCTGGTGGAAATGTCCTGGGGATTCAGCACCACATCGATGCCCAGAGACGATATGATGTCAGAATAATTGGAACGGCTGACCTTGGCGATTACATCCTCGATGCCTTTCTGCTTGGCCATCAGGGCCAGGAGCAGATTCTCCTCGTCAAAGCCCGTCGCCGTGACGACGGCGTCCATGCTGTCCAGATTTTCTTCCTCCAGCAGAGGGATGTTCGTCGCGCTCCCCCGAAGTATCATCACATCGCTGCTCAGGTGGGTGGAAAGATAGTGGCAGCGGTCGACGTCCTTTTCCACTATCTTGACCGCGGCGCCGAACTCCGAAAGCATCTTGGCCAGATAGAAGCCCGTTTTGCCGCCGCCCATGATCATGACCTTCTGAAGGTCGGTGTATTTTCCCTTTTCGTGAACCTTGCGGTCCAGCGCGGCGATATTGTCTTTCTCGCCTACGACGTAGAGAAGGTCGTCCTCGGTGATCACGTCATTTCCGTGGGGAATGATGACCTTTCCGTTGCGGGAGATGCCTACCACAAGCATATTCGGCAGGATCTTCGGAAACTCCGGAATGGAGATGCCTGCCAGCTGCGGATAGCGGCGCACATGGAATTCCAGCAGGGAGATCTTCCCGCTTGAGAAGATTCCGTTGCTCAGGGTGTATTTTTCAGCAAGATATTTATAGATTTCCACCGTAATGCCCAGGTCGGGGTTTACGATGTGGTCGATTCCGAAATTCTCCTTTATAAACTCGAGCTGCTGCATATGCTCGGGATCGCGGACCCTGGCGATGACTTTGTCGCAGCCCAGCTTTTTCGCAAAGGCGGAAATGAGGATGTTGGTCTCATCGCTCTTCGTGGTGGTGATCAGAAAATCAAAGGAGGAGATTCCCATGGATTTCAGGGAAGATATCTCCTTGGCGTTGAGGTTGACAGTCATTACATCGAGCTGACTGTTGATCTTCTGCAGCCTGCTTTCATTGGTGTCGACCACTGTGACCGCGTGACCTCCGTCCAGCAGGGCTTTTGCTATATTCGTGCCGAGTTTTCCGGCTCCTACGATTGCGACTTTCATAATGCATTTCCTCTGACTACTGAAACTTTACCTATTGTACCATTATTACGGATTAAATCAAGTTTTTGACTGTCTCCGGTGGTGTAAAGGCAGGCTGTTCTGTGATACAATGACGGTCGGAGGGAAGCCATGGAAATCAAACGTTTTGTCGGCGGCATCCTGG
This sequence comes from uncultured Eubacteriales bacterium, assembly GCA_902797095.1. Lineage (GTDB taxonomy): Bacteria > Bacillota > Clostridia > Peptostreptococcales > Anaerovoracaceae > Lentihominibacter. The sequence goes on from CADBRP010000243.1 coordinate 4,327, forward strand.
AGGCGAACGGATATGTCGTTTCGGAAGGAAATGACTGCTATATCATCGATCCGGGATATAAGCCGGGAGTGTTTACGAAATATGTGAAAAAGCAGGGGCTCCAGCCTTTGGGCATCCTGCTCACGCATCATCACAGTGATCACACGGGAGCGGCGGCGCTTACCGCGAAAAACCTGGACTGTCCGCTGCTTCTGCACCGCGCCGACTGTGATATGTACGGAGAACCGGTGGATGTGTACCTTGAAGGCGGCGAGAGCCTGCGGCTCGGGGAGGAGCGGATCACGGTGCTGCACACCCCGGGGCATACAAAGGGAAGCGTATGCTTCATGTTTCCAAAGAGCAGGGTCTGCTTTACCGGGGACACAGTCTTCAACGTGGATCTCGGGAGGACGGACCTGAGCGACGGCTCGGAGGAGGAAATGCGGGAGAGCATCCTGCGTGTGGTGAACCGCTGGGCGGGAGACGTTATGATCTATCCCGGGCACGGGGACCACTGCACCATGAAAACGGTGAGGAAGATCAATCAGGAGTTTCTGGATATCGTCAGGAAGGGATAAAGTATGGCAATCAAACTGGTGGCGCTGGACCTGGACGGAACGACGCTGAATGATGACAGAGTGATCAGCAGAAGGAACCGCGAGGCGCTGAGCGCGGCGGCTGAAAAGGGCGTGAATATAGTGATAGCGACGGGAAGACCGCTTTCCGCGCTGCCGCCGGATGTATTCGAGATCGACGCGATCCGGTACGCCCTGACATCAAACGGCGCTTCCATTACGGATATCCGCGAGGGAAGCACCTTCTATGAAAACTGCCTTTCGCCGACGGCGGTGCGCGCTTCCGTGGCGCTGCTGCGGCAATATGACTACGTCCTGGAGACCTTTGTAAAGGGGAAGGCGTATATAGAAGGGTGGTATTACGAAGAGGTGAAGAAGACCAAAAGCTGCTTCAGGAGCGTTGATTATATCCTGAACACCCGGCTGCCGGTGGATGACATCTACGCCTTCATGCTGGAAAACGAAGAGCATCTGGAGAATATCAACGTGAATTTTGAGCGGCTGGAAGAAAAGCCGGGGATGTATCAGAAGCTGCTGGAGATCCCCGAGGCGACGATCACCAGTTCCTTTGACCACAATCTCGAGATCGGAGGGGCGACCACCAGCAAGGCGCGCGCGCTGCAGGAAATGGGACGCAAGCTGGGAATAGAAAAAGCCGAGATGATGGCGGTGGGCGACAGCCCCAACGACATGGCGATGCTGAGGGAAGCGGGCGTTCCGGTCGCGGTGGGAAACGCGAAGCCGGAGGTAAAGGCGATCGCGGCGTATATCGCGCCCACAAACCACGAGGACGGCGTTGCGGACGCCATTGAGAAGTTTATCCTGAACGCGGAAAACTGAGGCCCTTAACGAAAAAGGAAGAAAACAGACGGAGACAGAACGGTTTCCGTCTTTTTTTTGCCCTGGCCGCTTGACAGGAAAATATTTCCATTTTATAATATCTGAAAATGTTAAAATATGGAAATCAAGAAACGATCGAAAGGAAATGAAAAATGGATAAGAAGGTACTTGGGAAGATCGGAGAGAACATGGCGGCGGAGCTGCTTCGCGGGAAGGGCTATGATATCTTGCGCAGAAATTACCGCTGCAGGGAGGGGGAGATCGATATCATCGCGGAACGTTACGGGGAGATCTGCTTTGTGGAGGTCAAGACGCGCCAGAATTTTCATTACGGCAGGCCGGCGGAGTCTGTGACGCGGGAGAAGAAGCAGCACATCCGGAGCACAGCGCGCCGGTATCTGGATGAACTGAAAGAAAAGGGATATATTCCGCGCCGCATAGATTTTCAGGTGATCGAGATCGTGGCGGAGCATCATATAAACGCGTTTTAAGGAGGACGGCATGCTGATCAAAATCGCTTCCGCGTCGCTGAGCGGCGTGGAGGGATGCCTGGTTACGGTGGAGACGGATCTGAGAAGGGGAATGCCTGAATTCAGCGTGGTAGGGCTGGCGGACACGACGATCCGCGAATCATGCAAGAGGATCCGGCCCGCGGTCATTAACAGCGGTTTCTCCTTTCCCAATGAAAAGCTCACCGTGAATCTGGCGCCGGCCGCGAAACCAAAAGAAGGAAGCCATTTCGATCTGCCGATCGCGGCGGGCATCATCCTTCTGATGGAGGGAATAGAGCCGCCGGAGGACACCGCGATGCTGGGGGAGGTGTCGCTGGACGGGAGCGTCAATCCTGTGCGGGGTGTGCTCCCTCTCGTCATAGCGCTGAGGAAAAGCAGGATCAGGAGGGTGCTTCTGCCCGCGGCCAACGCGGAAGAGGCGGCGGTTCTGGAGGATATGGAGATTCTGCCGGCGGAGAGCATCCTTCAGGTGATCCGGTATTTAAAAGGAGAGCTTCAGATCGATCCGTGCAGGGGAGGACCGGAGAAGCCCCGCGCGGTTTCAGGAGCGGACTTTTCCCAGGTCATAGGTCAGGAGAGCGTCAAAAGGGCCATGATCATCGGAGCGGCGGGAAATCACGGGATGCTGATGGTGGGAAGCCCCGGGTGCGGCAAGACCATGATCGCCAGGAGGCTTCCGGGAATACTCCCGCCTCTGACGTATGACGAAAGGCTGGAGATAATGGGAATCTACAGCGTTGCGGGGCTTCTGCCCGCGGGCCATCCTGTGATCAGCGAGCGGCCGTTTCGCAGCCCGCACCATTCCATTACGCTGACCGGACTGATCGGGGGAGGCGCCAGGCCCCGTCCGGGAGA
>CADBRP010000244.1 GCA_902797095.1 uncultured Eubacteriales bacterium
CAGTGTCAGTTCTGCCTTAAGAAATATCAGTTCAGCAAGGAGGAACTGCAGGGGATCCTGGAACAGATGACATGAAAGAGATCATGATAAGAATCAAGGGCAGACAGATCACCCGGGAAGCAGGAGAGGATGAGATCGAATTCGTGACAGAGGGAAAACTCTATCAGAGAAACGGAACGATATACCTTCTGTACGAGGAATCGGAGTTTTCAGGTGTGCCCGGATGCCAGACGAGACTGCGCCTAAGGGACGGCGAGATCCAGATGAAGAGGTTCGGCGAAGGCGCCGGAATCGGCAATGAGATCCTGTTCGAGCAGGGCAAGCGCTACAACGGATATTATGATACGCCGTTTGGAGCGATCCCTCTCGAAGTGCTGACCAATCATGTGAAAAGCAGCATAACAGAGGCCGGTGACGGCGAGATCGACATCGACTACGACATCAGCCTGAAGGGGCTGCTGGAAGGCCGCAATATACTGAATATCAAGTTAATGTAAATATAAACGAGCAGCAAATATCAACGAGCAGACGAAGGGAGGAATGGCGCATGTCCAAGGTCGGTTTCAGTGCTGAGAAATACATCGAAGAACAGTCCAAGTACATCCTGGAGAGGATCAGAAAAGGCGGAAGTCAGAGGCTATATCTTGAATTTGGAGGCAAGCTTGTACAGGACAAGCACGCCATGCGTGTCCTCCCCGGCTTTGATGAAAACGCCAAGATAAAGCTTCTCCAGAAATTAAAGGATCAGGCGGAGATCATAATCTGCGTTTATTCCGGTGATATCGAGACGCATAAGACACGTCAGGATTTCGGCATCACCTATGATCTGGAGGTGCTGCGGCTGATCGATGTGTTCCGCAAATTCGATCTGGAGATCAACAGCGTGGTCGTGACCCGCTATGAGGACAATTCGCCTTCTGTGGACAAATTCATCAACAGGTTGGAGCACAGAGGAATCCGGACCTACCGGCACAGATACACCAAGGGATATCCTACGGATGTGGACACCATCGTAAGCGAAGAGGGTTACGGCGCGAATCCGTATATCGAGGTGACCCGGCCGCTGATCGTCGTGACCGGCCCGGGAGGCGGCAGCGGAAAACTGGCCACCAGCCTTTCCCAGCTCTATCATGAGAATCTGCAGGGAAGAAAAGCGCGCTACGCGAAATTCGAGACATTCCCGATCTGGAACATTCCGCTCAAGCATCCTGTCAACGTAGCTTATGAAGCCGCGACTGCGGACTTGAAGGATGTGAATATGATCGACTCCTTCCACCTTGAGGCGTACGGGGAGATGGCGGTCAACTACAACCGCGATCTCGAGGTGTTCCCCGTTGTCCGCAGGATCATCGAGAAGATCACCGGAGAGGAATCAGAATACAAGTCACCTACTGACATGGGCGTGAACCGGGCAGGATTCAGCATCATCGATGATGAGGTCTGCCGCGAGGCGGCGTGCCAGGAGGTTATCCGCAGGTACCTTATCGCGCAGGTGGATTACAAAAAAGGCAAGATCGAAAGCACCATGATGGAGCGCTGCAAACTCCTGATGGATGAGCTGGATCTGACGGAGGCGGACCGCGCCGTGGTCCTTCCGGCAAGAGAATACGCCGAAGCGAAGCGCCAGCAGAATGAGCGCTACAGCAACGTTGTCGTTCTGGCGCTGGAGCTTCCGGACGGACGGATCATTACCGGCAGAAGTTCCCGCAGGATGGTCGCCGCGGCAGCGGCGGTGCTGAACGCCGCGAAATCCCTCTGCGGAATGGCGGATGAGCTCCTTCTGATATCCCCGAATATCCTGCAGAGGATCCAGGAACTCAAGACCGATGTGCTGCGGGCGGACAAGACGAGCCTGAACCTGGAGGAGGTGCTGACCGCGCTGACTATTTCAGCGGAGACAAACCCCTCCGCCGAGGTCACGCTGCATAAGCTGCAGGAGCTGCGCGGCTGCAGGGCTCACTGTACCGCGATCTTAAGTGAGAAGGACGAGGGCACGCTGAAGGCCATGGGAATCGACGTGACCTGCGATCCGGAATACGTAACAAACAACCTTTACGAAAACTGAGCGTAAAAATAAACGGGAACAATTAACGCGACAGAAGCGGAGACATCCTCATGTATGCAAGATATTTCGTGCTGTTTGCCATGCTCTTTACGGGCTGGTTTCTGCGCAGGATCAACTTCATAGATGACAGGATGAACCACAGTATCAACAAGCTGGTGGTATACTTCGCCTATCCCTGCATGATCGTGCATAACATCGGCACACTGGAAATGTCGGGGAAAGTGCTGTTTCAGTTCGGGATGACCTTCCTGATCAGCCTGGCCTGCTTTTATATTTACGCCGCGCTGGCCTGGCTTTACGCCAGAGCAAGAAAGTATCCTGAAAAGATCTCCAACGTGGCGGAATACGCCATGGTGCTTCCCAACGACGGTTTCATGGGCTTTCCGGTGGCGCTGATCTTTTTCGGGGAGACGGGGCTTCTGATGATGCTGGCGCATAACGCGGCCATGAACTTTTTTACGTTTACATACGGGATGAAGCTGATGCGCAGGAACAGCACCGGATACAGAAAGATGACCCCGAACCTGATTTTGCGCGCGGTGTTCCGGTTCATCCTGAATCCGAACATTCTCGCTATGGCGATCGGGCTGATCATCAGCATGATCGGGGCGCATCTTCCGCAGGCGGTGGATGACTACCTGCTTTATCTCGGGGGAGTCTCCACGCCGATGGCGATGATCTTTATCGGTTCCAGCCTGACCAGCTACAAAATCAGGGATTGCCTGAAAAGCCTGCTTACGCTGGAATGCGCCGCGATGAAGCTGCTCTGGCTGCCGCTTCTGACCATCGGGCTGGTATGGTTCCTCCCGATAGAGGGAATGATCAAATGCAGCGTCGTTCTGGGATGCGCGTTTCCTACGGCGGCAACGGTGTCCATGCTGGCGGAGCAGGAGAACCAGTCCGTCGGGACCGCGAGCAAGATCCTGTTTGTCAGCACGATCGCTTCGATCGCGACGGTGCCGCTGACGATAAAGCTCTTAACAGCGCTGTTTCTGTAGAGGCAGGAACGGCTTTTGACAATAATAAAAGGAGGGTATGAGAGATGGATGTTAATGTAAAGATCGAAGGCCTGGGACTGACACAGGAAGAAATTGCCGAAATGCGTCCGAAGGCGTCTGAAGCGCTGGACAGGCTCTGGTCAGGGGAGATGGACATGACCGGATGGGTCAAGGCGCCCCTGAATCAGGACGCGGATGAGCTGAACAGGCTGCTCGCGGTTGCGGACATCATCCGGGAAGAGGCGGAGCTGATGGTCGTCATCGGAATCGGCGGCTCCTACATGGGAGCAAAGGCAGCGATCGAGGCCCTGCCTGCCTTTGAGAGAGGCATCGAGGTAAGATTCCTGGGAATCAACTTCTGCTCGGACCACTATCTGAAGGTGCTGGAGGAGATCCGCAGGAAGAACACCATTCTGTGCGTGGTCTCAAAATCCGGAAACACCATGGAGATCCAGGCGGCGCTGGAGACCGTGCGCCCCATCATGGAGCAGAAATACGGCGGCCCGCAGGAAGCGGCGAAGCGCATCATCGCCATCACTGACGAGCACAGCGGCAGACTGCGCGAGGAAGCGGACAGGATGGGATACACCACATTCCCCGTTCCGGGAGACATCGGCGGCAGATACTCCATGCTGACGCCGGCAGGCCTGCTCCCCATGGCTGTGGCGGGAATCGACATCCGGGCGCTTCTGGCGGGCGCGGAAGCCATGGCGTCATCTCCGGCATGGGATACAGACGGAACCGACTACGCGATCAGCCGTTATCTGATGCACGAAAAGAAGGGCAAGGCCATCGAGGTCACTTGCTTTAACCACTCCCGCATGGCGTTTTTCGGCGAATGGGAAAAGCAGCTTTTCGGAGAGAGCGAAGGAAAGAGCGGCAAGGGACTGTGGCCCGCGACGCTGCAGTTCTCCACGGATCTGCATTCTATGGGACAGTTCCTGCAGGAGGGAAGCCGCGTGTTCTTTGAGACCATGCTGATCGTGGACCGCTGCGCGGAGGATGTCGTGATTCCC
>CADBRP010000245.1 GCA_902797095.1 uncultured Eubacteriales bacterium
CAGATCCCATACCTTCATCCAGTCGGCAAAATAATTTCTGTCCGGAAGATAGCTGACCTGCGACTTTGTATACGGTCCGGGAGCCTCCCCGTCGATGGTGACAGTCCCCTGCGTCGGCTTGATCAGACCGTTCAGGATCTTGATCAGAGTCGTCTTGCCGCTGCCGTTGGGCCCGAGCAGCCCGATGACTCTTCCCCGTCCCAGTGTCAGGTCGACCCGGTCAAGAGCCTGGCATCCCGGAAACGCCTTGGTCAGCTGCCGGCATTCCACTAAAGTTTCTGTTTTCATTTATCTGCACCCCCTTTTGCCTGGTCTGACGCAGTCTCCCGCATCATTTCCACGATGTCATTGATACCGTAGCCCAGCATCTCCATTTCTTTCAGGAAACCGGAGATACTGTCTCTGGCAATCGACTCTTTTATCGACCCGATCAGCTCACGGTCCCCTGTAACCGTGCGCCCGGCCGTTCTGTTGGTGATCACGAGGCCGTCGTTCTCCAGCTCCGCCAGAGCCCTCTGCATGGTGTTCCGGTTGACCTTCGCCTCCTGCGCCAGTTCCCGCACTGTAGGAAACTGGCTTTCCATCGGATATGTCCCGGCAATGATCTCCCGTGTCAGCTTGTCCTTTATCTGAGGCCAGATCGGCCTGCTGTCGTCCAGATTCCATTCCATGATCCTCCCCCTTTCTACTGTATTATTGTCCTATGCACTTAGGACAATAATACAGTATCATAACGGCCGGATGATGTCAACGGTTTTTATCCAGGCGGTGTTTTCCTCTTGACTGAACAAAAAAGTACGCTTAAACTTCGTTTATGAATATACAAAGAATCAGGGCGGTCCTGCTGACAGCAGCAATATTCGCGGCCGCGTCAATAATTGGATACATTTTTTACCGGGCGGGATTCCCGGACGCCAGCATCGCACTTGTTTATCTTCTGGCGGTGCTGTTTTCCGTGCGCCAGACCAGCAGCTTTCTGACCGGTCTGATCACATCGTTCGCCGCGACGTTCATCTTCAACTATTTTTTCGCTGAACCAAGATTTACACTCGCGGTAAACGATCCCAACTACTACATTACATTTCTGATCATGACTGTCACCGCCCTTGCCGTCAGCACCCTGACCGCGAGGGTCCACCGTGACGCCCAGACCGCCCGGGAACGGGAACAGGAGGTCAAGGCGATCTATATGCTGACCAACCGCCTGTCCGACGCCGCGGACATGAACGCAATCGCCGAAATCGCCTCAGTCGCGATCAGCGAGGGACTGGACTGCAGCGCGGGCTGCCTCTGCTTTGATAAGAACGGCATCCCGCAGCAGACATACGTATACCAGCCCCGGGGAAAGGAGCGTTCTCTCATCCACAGGGAACCCGAAAGGAAAGAAGAACTTGTCTTCCGTCTGAATCATCTGCAGGACGACCATGACGAGGGGGAGGAATTTTTCGACTGGCCCCTGTTTTCCGGTGAAGATATTCTCGGAATGATCCGGATCGATCGCAAAGACGCCGAGGCGATGAACCCGGCGCAGCGCCGCATGCTCCGCTCCATGATCGACAGCGCGGCCCTCGCGATGGACCGGCTGCGCACCTCCGAACAGCGGATGCAGTCCAGAGAAGAAGCGGCCAGGGAAAGATACCGCGCGAATCTCCTGCGGTCGATATCCCACGATATCAGGACTCCGCTCACCGGCATCATCGGCACATCCGAGATGCTTCGTTCCAGACTGACAGACGATCCCGAATCCTACGGCATGGCGGAGCATATACAGAAAGACGCCGAGTGGCTCCATTCTCTGGTGGAAAACATCCTGACCCTGACGCGGCTTCAGGACGCGGATCTGAAAATCTCCATGGAAACCGAGGTCGTGGAGGAGATCGTCGGCGGCGCGGTCGGACGTGTGACAGAACACCATCCGGAATACGATATCGAGGTCGTTCTCCCGGAGGAGCTTCTGATGGCTCCCATGGACGCGAAGCTGATCGAGCAGGTCATCATCAACCTTCTGGAAAATTCCATCAAGCATTCCCCCGCCGGCAGTCCCATATCCGTCTCCGTTTCACGCGGAGCCGCCCTTTGGATGCTTCAGACGGAGGAATCGCGAAAGGCGGCCAGCGACTGGCAGAACATGGTCACCATTTCCGTCCGGGACGCCGGCTCCGGCATCCGTGAAAGCGATATCCCCCGCATTTTCGAGCTGTTCTACTCTGATGAAAAACGTCAGGTCAGAGGTCAGCGCAGCTTCGGCCTGGGGCTCAGCATATGTGAAACCATCGTCCGCGCCCACAGCGGCGTGATCGCGGCAAGAAACCGTGAAGACAGGGCCGGCGCTGAATTCGCGTTCGCGCTCCCACTTCAGAAAGGAGATACTGTACTGTGAGCATCAAGATCCTGATCGTTGAGGATGACGCGCAGATCCGAAGCTTTGTGAGCTACGCGCTTACCAACGAACATTACGAAACCGTTTCCGCCGACTGCGCCGCCCGGGCGCTGCAGCAGATCGAGGACGCCAGCCCGGATATCATGATCCTTGATCTGGGGCTTCCCGATATGGACGGGAAGGAAGTGATCCGCAAAGTCAGGGAAAGCTCCCTGATGCCGATTCTCGTCGTTTCCGCCCGGGACCGGGAAAACGAGAAGGTCGCCGCTCTTGATATGGGAGCGGATGATTACCTGACAAAGCCTTTCTCCGCCACTGAGCTGATGGCCAGAGTGCGGGTCGCCGCCCGCCATCTCAGCCAGACGCCGGCGAAACCGGAAATGTCCAGGCTTTGCGTGCGCTCCCTGATGATCGATCCGGAAAAAAGGCTGACCTACCTGAACGGGGAGGAGATACATCTGACGCCCATGGAATACCAGCTTCTGCTCTTTATGATGAAAAACGCGGGAAAGGTCCTGACCTCCGGCGCCATCATCAGCGAGCTATGGGGAAGCGGATACGGCAATGACACCCAGTCGCTGCGGGCCCTGATGGCAGGTCTTCGCAGGAAGATAGAGAAAAATCCCGGCAAGCCCGAATATATCGTCACAGAGATCGGAGTCGGCTACCGGATGAAGGAGGAATAGACACCGGCCCGCCCCGGCCGGTGTTTCGCGGAGCGCCCTGCGCTCCGTTTTTTTGTTCACATTCTTTCTCACAGGATTCTCACAGGGACAGGTGGATTTCTCACATCCGTCTCACAGCATTCCTGTTATTATGATATTGCAAAAGAGAGAGTAACAGGAGGTGAGAAACATGAAACTGTTTGAAAGAAATCACCATAAAACCAATAAGGACTATACCATTATCGTCGGCTGCGGACGCCTTGGCGCAAGTCTCGCGGACCGCCTTTCAGACCAGGGCAGCAATGTGCTGGTGATCGATGAGCAGGAAAAATCATTCCGGAAGCTCTCGCCTGATTTCGGCGGAATGGTCATTCAGGGCGACGCCACTGAGTTTTCCGTGCTGAAACGCGCGGAAATCGGCAAGGCGACCTCCGTTATCGCTGTTACGAACCATGATAACACGAATGTCATGATCGCGCAGATAGCAAAAGAAATGTTCCATATTGACAACGTGATAGCGCGGCTGTATGACCCGGATCGTGAATGTGTATACCGCGAGCTTGAGATCAACACGATCTGCCCCGTGGTTCTTTCCACCAGCAAGGTCGACCAGTTGCTGCATGAAATGTAGAGGCACCGAAAATGAAAACGAAGATACTTCTGATAGGCGGGTCTGATGAGACCCGTTTTCTGGCTCGTTCTCTCCTGAACAAGGGATATCGGGTCACCGTCATCAACGAATCCAGGGAGCAGTGCGAAAGCCTCGCGACGATAAAAGGCCTGCAGGTTTTTCAGGGCGACGGATCCAAACCTTTTGTTCTGGAGGACGCCAACGCGTATAATGCCGATATCGCCATCGCTCTCTCCGAGTTTGACGACGCGAATCTGGTAATCTGCGAACTCTGCAAAAAGCAGTTCCATGTGAAAAAAACAGTCGCGCTGATCACCGATCCTGAAAAGACGGACTTCTTCAGGATGATGGGCGTGGATTCCGTGGTCTGTACTACGACTACGATCTCCAGCCTCATCGAGCAGCACGCGCTGATGAACGACCTGAACACAGTCATGCCTCTCGGCAGCCATATTCAGGTGGCGCAGATCGTCATTCCTGAGGACGCGCCGGCTGTAGGCAAAAAACTGTGGGAGATCCAGCTGCCCAAGGCAGTTATCATCGGCTGCATCATGCGCGGAGAAAACAGTGTGATCCCGAGGGGCGACACCAGGATCATGAAGAACGACAAGCTGATACTGATCGTTTCTGACAGCGACAGGCAAGCCGCCTTCCGCGCTCTGGCGGGGAACTGATTTTCCGCTATGAAACCATCTGTATCCTACGGACGGGCGGGAAGCTACTACGGCAGACTGGTTATCCTGATGGGTATCCTGTTTCTGATTCCGCTGTCCGTTTTGATTTTTGTTCCGTCAGAAAAGCAATACGCCCCTGCTTTTCTGATTCCCTCCGCCATATCGTTTATCGCGGGCGGCCTTCTGTGCCTGACAGGCACAAGGGAGGCCCGCCCTGTTTCATACTGGGAATCTCTGATGGAAAAAGGCAGCGGTCCCGTTCTTTTTGTGTGGGGATACGCCTTCCTTTTCGGAGCGATCCCTTTTATCGCCGGAAACCAGCTGCCTCCCGTCGCGGCTCTGTTTGAATCGGTCAGCGGATGGACTACCACCGGCCTGACCCTTTCCAATGTTGAGGCAATGCCGTGGATCTTTCTGTTCTACCGAAGCTTCATGCAGTA
>CADBRP010000246.1 GCA_902797095.1 uncultured Eubacteriales bacterium
GGCGGCAGGCGCGTTTGTACAGGGTTCATCCATAGAGCTTTCGGCTGACGCTCCAATCAGACCCCCGTATATCGTATACTTCCAGGGCGGCCTGACCTACGAACACTCTAAATTCGGTGTTATAAAGGCGCTGCAGACACTTTACGACAGAGGTCTGATCAAATAAACATATGTTTGCATCTGAAGGGGGAAACGATGCCGGATAAGAACAGCAACCATTACAATGAGGAATTCGAAGAAATAAAGAAAAGGAAACGCCTGATCTTCAGGCGTTTTTCGGCTGTTCTTAAATTGTGTCTGCTTCTGGTGGTTGTGATCGGGATCCCCGCGTATATATTCTTTTTCCATCACAGCCTGCTGGATGAATTCTCATCCATAAGAGACATCTATGAATTCCTTAAAGATTATAAGAAGGAGAGTGTACTGATATATCTGGGGCTTCAGGTGCTCCAGATCATCATCTGCATCATACCGGGGCAGGCGCTGCAGCTTGCCGCGGGCTATCTTTTTCATTTCTGGCTGGCGCTGCTTCTGACACTTACCGGAGCCGCTCTGGGAACTATAGCCGTATACTATCTGGCGCGTTTTCTCGGCAAAGACGCGATGCATATGATATTCGGGGAAGAGAAGATACATGCCATGCTGGAAAAGCTGGACAGCAGAAACGGAATGCTGCTGGTATTTATTATCTTCCTGATTCCGGGCATTCCAAAGGACCTTTGCGCCTATGCCGCGGGAATCTCTGAGATCAGGCTCAAGCCGTTTCTTATACTGTCGCTGATAGGAAGGACTCCCGGTATGGCCGGATCTCTTCTGATCGGGCGCCAGCTTCAGAATGAAGGCTATTTAAGCGCCGCGATCATTGCCGGGATAGCGCTGGTTCTGTTTATCCTCGGAATGGTATTCAGAAAGCAGGTAACTGAATTCTTCGATAAGGTATATGAAAAACTCCACACCATGTGATACGGTGCGGAGTCTGTTTTCTGATTCTGTTCTTTAATCCTTTTTTCAATCCTGTTTTTCAGCAGGCGCTTCCTCAATGTTTTCTTCGATGCCGATTCTGCGTCTTACTTCAGCGATTTCGATCCTTGCGGGAGCCGACATAAATCCGTATCCGGCTTTCTCATAACAGTCATGACATATCTTCGCGTCCTTAAGTCTGATCTGCAGAGCCATGCTGAGAGGGGCGCCGCATACTGCGCAATAATCTCTTTTTGCCATTTGATTAAATTCCTTTCCGAAGGGTAATTGTTTTTTATTATTATAATTAATAAATTTTCCAGATATATATTATTTGAAACCGCGCTTAAAATCAAGTTTCCTGAATCATTTGTCCCGGTGGGAGATACCGGCATTCTTACCGGAAGAAACACACAACTGTTCCGATAATCATAATTATGGGAACAGTTGGGGGCGTTTAAGACCAAAATCACAGAAACCTGCGCAGACATTGAGATTCCAGCGATTTCTGTGATTTCAGCGGTTTTCCATATTTGGATGAAGATACTTATAATATATTCCTTCCGGAAATATATTCCCTGTTCATTATCACTTCTGATAATAAATATATTTTGAACTGTTATAAATCAGCCGGTACAGTTAATACCATTCCCGGTCTCAGATCCTCAGCGTTCAGATCGTTCATGCTGCAGATCGCATGTACAACTGCTCTCGGGTCTTCCTTATTACCAGAGATCTGATCAGCGATATCCCAGAGCGTGTCTCCGGACTGTACTGTGTACTGCGTATACTCATCAGCTGTGGACGCGGTACTTACAAATGATCCTGACGCGAATCCCGCTGATCCGATCAGTACGCAGATCATGATGACAAGAAATGTTATAAACCTGAGCGGTGACTTGATTCTGTATCTTCTGTGCTGGTTACGCCTGCTGCTCTTATATACTCTGTTATTCATGATGATCCCCCTGTTCCCTCGCCTTTTGCGAACAACTGTTCTTTTGATGAAAACATCATAACAGAATATATGTTCGCTGTCAAGCAGAAACAGAAACAAACGTTCTTTTTTCTGCTCCGGCGATGAAACAGAGGCGGTCAGTCAATCTCAGGGATTATTCTTCAGCGCCTGTCTCTTCTTCCTTTTCTTCCTTCATTTCCGCTGCTTTATCTTCCTTGTCGGAGTTTCCTCCGGTGAACGCGACGATAAGTGCGGGAATCGCGATCATCGCGAATCCCAGCGCGAGATTAGAAAGACTGAGGGGATTCTTGTTGGGTTCTTTTGCCATGATATATTACCTCCTTAAACGTATGCCGCTGCCTGGCGGATCAGAGCCCTCGGCTGTCCAGCCAGCTCTGAAGAATGAGAACAGCAGCCTGTTTATCAATAACCTCTTTGCGTTTTTTCCGGCTGACGTCTGCCTCGATCAGGACCTTTTCGGCCATCACTGTAGTCAGACGTTCGTCATAATAATCGACAGCAACGTGATGCAGTCTCTGGGCCCGCATTTTATTCTCAAGCTTTGTACGGAATTCCCGGACCTTCTCAGTCTGGGGACTGTCTGTTCCGTCAAGCCGCAGCGGAAGCCCGATTATAACAGTATCGCATTCATATTCCTGAATATAGCTTATGACCTTATCGCAGTCTTTTTTAATTCCGATCCGTTCGATTGTCGTAATCCCCTGTGCGGTTACGCCAAGAAGATCGCTGACCGCGACACCGATGGTCCTGTCTCCTACATCGAGCCCGATTGCCCTCATGGTTCCTCCCGTTAACATAATATTTTTATTGAAAAATAGAAAGGCGGACACTGATGCCCGCCCGTTTTAAAGCCTGTTGAATATGTTATTTTTTCAGATATGCCCTAAGCAGCTCCTCAACAAGATCGTCACGCTCGATACGTCCCATGACATTTCTCGCGTTATTGTGACTTGTGATATAGGAAGGATCTCCGGAGAGGATGAAGCCGACCATCTGATCAATGGCGTTGTAGCCTCTTTCTTCGAGCGCATCATATACGATATTCAGGATTTCTTCGATTGTTTTCTGCTCAACTCTGTCAAAACTGTCATACAATCTCGTTTGTCTATCCATGAAAAAACCTCCAAAATAAGCGTTTTTTTCAGTATAACATCTTATCATGCATAAATCAAAGGGATTTGAAAAATTTTCCTTTAATTATCCGATAAGTTCTTCTGCCTTGGCAAACGCGTCATCTATCTTTGACGCGTCTTTAGCGCCTGCCTGGGCCATATCTGCCTTGCCGCCGCCGCCGCCGCCGGCCGCCTTTGCGATCTCCTTGATCAGCTTGCCGGCGTGAAGGCCATTGTTCACCAGATCATCGGTGAGGGATACCAGGAATGTCACCTTGTCGCCGTTGACAGCCGCAAATACCATAGCGGTATTCTTTTCAGAAGCTTTGACGCCGTCGGAAATCTCTCTGAGATCGCCGATGCTGTAATCCTCAAACCGTTTTGTGATCAGCCGGATGCCGTTTATCTCTTTGGCTTCGCTGACGAGCGATCCAAGTCCGCTGGCCATTTCCGCCTTCTTCAGCTCCTCGATCTCCTTTTTAAGGGATCTGTTTTCCTCCATCAGAGCGGCCGCTTTATCCTGCAGTGTCTGTCTGTTCGCCTTCAGGGAACCCGCCAGTCCTTCAATCATGATCTCATCGTCAGAGAGATGCTCCAGAACGCCGAGTCCGGTAATGGCTTCGATCCTGCGTACGCCTGAAGCGACGCCGGATTCGCTTAAAATGCGGAAAGAGCCGACCTGGCCGGTATTTGAAACATGCGTTCCTCCGCACAGCTCCTTGCTGTAGTCGCCGATGCTGACGACGCGCACGGTTTCTCCGTATTTCTCTCCGAACAGAGCCATAGCGCCCGAATTAAGAGCTTCCTTCGCCGGCATGACCTTCGTGGTCACATCGATGAAATGGCTGATCTTATTATTGACGATCTCCTCTACCCTGCGGATCTCCTCCTGGGTCATTGCCTGATAGTGGCTGAAATCGAAACGCAGTCCGTCCTTTGTAACGGAAGAGCCCGCCTGATGCACATGGCTGCCCAGAACCTCCTGGAGCGCTTTCTGCAGCAGATGGGTGGCGGTATGGTTGGCCGCTGTCCTGTTCCGCTGAGGCTCCGCGTAGCCGCAGAACAGTTCGTCGCCGATCTTCAGCGTGCCGGAACGCATGCGAATCTCATGCAGATATACATTCTGGAACTTCTTTACATGAATGACATCTGCGCTTCCGTTATCGTTATAGATCAGGCCCGTGTCACTGGCCTGGCCGCCGCCTTCCGCGTAGAATGGCGTCTTATCCAGCACTACGGAGCATTCCTGTCCTCCGGAAACGCTGTCCACAGGATCGTGTCCCACAAGGAGCGCCTTGATCACGCTCTTGCATCCCACGGTATTGTAGCCTACAAATTCTGTTTCGCCCTCAAAGACGAACTCAGCGGCAGCTTCCTCCCATCCGGCGCCTTCCATGCTTCCGGTGTTCTGTGAACGCTTTTTCTGCTCATCCATCGCGGCTCTGAAACCGTCCAGATCCACATCGAATCCGGCGTCAGAAAGGATCTCCTGTGTCAGATCAATGGGGAAGCCGTAGGTGTCGTGAAGTTTGAATGCCTTTTCACCGTCCAGAACGCTCTTCTCAGAGGTTTTCATCTCTTCGATGTAATCTTCGATGATCTTCATGCCCTGATCGATCGTAGCGGCAAATTTGGTTTCCTCAGCCGCGATGACCTTGCGGATGAAGACGCGCTGTTCCTCCAGCTGCGGATAAGCCTTGCCGGAAACATCAACGACCTTTTCACTGAGGGCGGCCAGGAAGGAACCCTCGATACCGAGCATCCTGCCGTGAAGAGCCGCGCGGCGGATCAGTCTGCGCAGGACGTATTCCCTGCCTTCGTTGCCGGGAAGGATCGTGTCGCTGATCATAAAGACCATGGAACGCAGGTGGTCGGTTATAATGCGGATGGAAACATCGGTGTCCGCTTTTCCGGACTGATATTCAACACCGCTGACTCTGACAACTTCATCGAGTATATGACGGATGGTATCCACATCGAAAATGGAACTGGTATCCTGCATGATGCACGCGATACGCTCAAGACCCATGCCGGTATCAATATTGGGATTCGGGAGATCCGTATAGGTTCCGTCCTCCTCCTTGTTAAACTGTGTGAAGACCAGATTCCAGAATTCAACATAACGGTCGCATTCGCATCCGGGCTTGCAGTCCGGGCTTCCGCATCCGTGCTCTTCTCCTCTGTCAAAATAGATTTCAGAACAGGGACCGCACGGACCGCCTGTGCCGATTTCCCAGAAGTTATCATCCTTGCCCAGCGGAACTATCCTCTCCTCGGGGATTCCGATCATATCTCTCCAGAGCGTCCTGGCTTCGTCATCATCCTCGTATATAGTGACCCACAGCTTTTCCGGAGGGAGTTTCAGCACATTAGTGGAAAAATCCCAGCCCCAGGTAATTGCTTCTTTCTTGAAATAGTCGCCGAAGGAAAAATTTCCCAGCATCTCGAAAAAGGTCCCGTGCCTGTCTGTATGCCCAACGTTATCGATATCACCGGTACGGATACATTTCTGGCATGTGGTCATACGTTTGGAAGGAGGAGTCTCCAGTCCGGCGAAATAAGGCTTCAGCGGCGCCATTCCGGCTCCGATCAGAAGAAGGCTCTTGTCATTTTCCGGAATCAGTGAGAAGCTTTCTCTCCTGTAATGACCCTGTCCCTGAAAATAGCTCAGGAACATTTCACGTAAAGTATTCAGACCGATTTTTTCCATCGTTTTTCTTATCCTCCTGTTTTTCTGCGCAAAAGCAGGTTCTGCCTTTGCAATAATGAATTATTATACCATAAAACTCCGCGCTGAAGAACGGAGTTTTGAAGTAAATGTATTAAAAATTCAAACTTTAAGCAAAAGCTCTACCGGCTTTTTTAATTGCCGCAGCGGCTTTCCTTATCGTGCTTTCCGCCGTAGCGTTCGCATCCCTCCGCGAAGGGACAGCCTACGCATTTACTTCCGCGGCGCTTTTCCCGTACGATATAGCCCACTGCCAGACCGACGACGGCTATCAAAGCGATAACAGCGATCAGAGTCGCGAGATTCATGGCGTTCCCCCCTTTCATTTTTATAAGGAACGGATGCAGGCGGAGCATGAAAGCTCCGCCTGATATTTTAACATACTTATGCAGCCGCGTACAGATTTATGCTGTCTGCGCCGCCGCAGCGCTGTGAAGCCTGTACTGCTCATCAAAGTGAGCGCGGATCTTTCTGGAAATCATGATGACTACGAAGACCATGACCAGGATCGCGATCAGTCCGGGAACGAATCCTGCCGCGACATGTCCCGCTGTGGCGATAGTTCCGATCTGATTGATCAGGAAAGAGACTGTATATCCGACGCACAGCTGAAGGCCTATGGCGCACCACAGCCAGCCTTTGCTCCTCATTTCAGAGTTCATAGCTCCGATAGCGGCAAAGCACGGGGGCGTGAACAGATTGAAGAACAGATATGACAGAGCTGTAACTCCGGTCAGGCCCATTGTGACTGCGATCTCGTTCGCTCCGCCTGTCATGGCCAGTTCCTCGGTATCGATGAATGCTGTCAGTCCGTAGCAGACCGCCAGTGTGCCGACAACGTTCTCTTTTGCAATAAAGCCTGTGATCGCTGCTGCCGCCAGCTGCCATGCTCCGAAGCCCAGAGGAATCAGCAGAACTGCGAACGGCGTTGCCAGTGAAGCCAGAATGGATGTGTTTTCCATACCCTCTTCAACGACCTGGAAGTGCCAGTTGAACATCTGCATGATCTGCACGACCAGATTGCAGACGAGGATGATCGTAGCGGCCTTGATGATATAAGCCTTCGCGCGCTCCAGCATGGAGAAGAAAGCTCTTTTGATGCTGGGAGCCTTCCACTTCGGCAGTTCCATGATGAAGAAGGACTTACGGAACTTGGCTCCGGTAACAGCCTTGACCAGAAGCGCTCCAAGGAAGATAAGCATCAGCCCGGAGAAATAGGATACGAAAGTAACCCAGCCGGCTCCAGCGAAGAACGCGCCTGCGAACAGCGCGATTACAGGAATCTTGGCGCCGCACGGGATGAATGTGGTCAGCATTGCCGTCGCTCTTCTCTCCCGTTCGTCACGGATGGTTCTTGAAGCCATGATGCCCGGAATGCCGCAGCCTGTTCCGATGATGATAGGAATTACGGATTTGCCGGACAGCCCTACACGCTTGAAGACCGGGTCAAGAAGCGCGGTAACACGCGCCATATATCCGCAGTCTTCCAGAAGCGCGATCAGGAAGTACATGACCATAACCAGCGGAAGGAAGCCGACTACAGCTCCTACGCCGCCGATGATGCCGTCCGCGATGATAGTTGACAGGATCGCCGGGGAGTTTTCCATGGCTCCCGCCACAAATTCCTGGAATTTCTCGATCCAACCGACCAGCCAGTCAGCGATCCAGGTTCCGAGATATGTCTGGGAAATCGCGAACACACACCACATGACTGCAGCGAAAATAATGATGCCCGCAATCGGATTGGTCAGCACCGCGTCGAGCTTATCATGCCCTGTTGTCTGACTTGACGCTATTTTTCTGGTCTCAACCGCGCTTACGATGCTGTTGGCGAAGGCGAAACGCTTTCTGTCCTCCGCGTCTACAGCGGCTTTATCGTGCAGATCGATATCCGCCTGCAGATAAGGCGCTTTCTGGCCTTTGCCGTTTAAGGAGATTGCCTTCGCGACGACCTCCTTCAGGCCGTTGTTTTTCGTCTCTGTTGAAACAGTCTTGATGACAGGGCATCCGAGCTTCTGCTCCAGAGCCTCGACATCGATCGCTGTTCCTTCTTTTTCGTTGATATCGCTCTTGTTAAGAGCAACGACGACCGGGATCCCAAGTTCCAGCAGCTGTGTTGTAAAGAACAGGCTTCTGCTGAGGTTTGTGGCATCTACGATATTTATGATAGCGTCCGGATGCTCATCACGCACGAATTCACTGGTGATGCTTTCTTCCGGTGTAAACGGAGACATGGAATACGCTCCAGGCAGATCCACAGCCGTTACATTCTCCCCTCCCGCGAATTCCGCGAGAAGCGGAGCTTCTTTCTTTCCGACAGTAACTCCGGCCCAGTTACCTACTCTTTCGCTCAGGCCCGTCAGCTGGTTGTACATCGTTGTCTTACCGCTGTTCGGGTTGCCGGCAAATGCAATTCTCATAAAAAACACTCCTTTTCAGATCAATCAATTGAATTAGTTCAATCTGACTAACTATATTTGAAAAATATACGCGCGCATTCCGCATATACAGTGAAATGACGCGCGGAATAAACCAATCAGATAATGACTGCCTCCGCGAGCTGGTTATCAAGCCCGTAACGGCTGTCTTTGATCACTACGATGCAGCTTTTTTTCTTTTTTGAGATCAGAGTGACCGGTTCGCCGCTGTAGCAGCCGAGGCGGAATAGAAACGCGTTCATTTCCTCATCTTCTGTATCGATACTTTTAACGATATATGTTTTTCCGATTTCTGCTTCAAGAAGATTCATGCCGTCATTCTCCGTTTCATATCATGCCATGTCCAAAACGTTAGTTATAATTAACTAACCACAGTTATAGTAACCTAACTCCAATGATTTTGCAAGCAAAAAAAAGAGATCCGCGGCATATTCTTTTGCCGCGGATCTCTTAAAGTTCTTTTTCAGAACAGATCTAACGTCTGCGCCGGGGAACTGTATGCAGGGATTCGCCATGAACGGATTCCAGCGCCTCTCCGATTCCTTCATTATACGTCGGATGCGAACGCACGCTCCGGAGCATGTCGGAGACGGTCATATGATTGGCGATCGCCGTTACAAATTCACCGATCATGTCAGTAGCTCTGGAACACATCATCTGCGCGCCCAGGATCTCATCGGTTTCCGCGTTCGCCACCACCTTTATGAATCCCCTCTCGTCTTTTGTGATCAGGGATTTTCCGTTGGCGGTCATAATGAATTTTCCGGTCACGGTCTCGATTCCGGCGTCCTTTGCTTTCGCTTCCGTCATTCCGGCGGAGGCGATCTCAGGATCTGTGTAGACGCATCCGGGGATTATATCGAGATCCTGCGAGAAAGTCTCTCCTGCAAGATGCTCTGCCACGCGGACTCCCTGAGCTGAAGCGGCGTGGGCGAGCTGCATGCCTCCCGCGAGATCGCCAATTGCATAAACATGCGGAATGCTGGTCATGAAATTATCGTCGACCTTCACGAATTTTCTGTTCATCTCAGGAGTGACTCCCTCACCGAACAGACCTTCCGTTACAGGAGTTCTTCCGGCGGCCATCAGCACGCAGGCTGCAGAAACTTCTTTCTCCTTCCCTTTCTCCTCAAAAGTGACGCTGATGCCGTCCTCAGACTTCGCGAAACCTTTGACCAGAGAATCAGTATGGATGTCTGCCCCGCGCTTTTTGAGAATCATCTTCAGGTTCTGGGATATTTCCTTATCGAAATTATCCAGAAGCTTCGGAAGAGCCTCAACGATCGTCACCTTTGTGCCGAGATTCGTAAGAACCGTCGCGAATTCAACGCCTATAACGCCTCCTCCGATGATCACGATGCTTTCAGGAGCTTCATCCATTGCGAAAAAGCCGTCGCTGGTAACCACTCCATCGAGATCAGCTCCCGGAACCGGAAGCTTCGCGGGCTGGGATCCTGAGGCGAGGATCACATCCCTGGCGGCATATGTTTCCTCCCCTACTGTTACGGTAAGCTCATCACCGTCAGGCTTCTGCAGTGTCGCGGTTCCGTTGAGGACCGTTACTCCATTCGCTGAAAGAAGCTGTTCCACACCGCCGACCAGGGTGTCCACGACATCATTTCTGTATGTCAGGATCTCACCGTAGTCATAGGATACATCCGAAGCGTGCACGCCGAAACGCGCGCCTTCACATGCCTCCCTGTAAAGCGAGGAGGCGTGTATCATCGCCTTTGCGGGGATGCATCCGCGGTTAAGGCATGTTCCCCCTGCCCTGCGATTTTCCGCGACCGCGACCTTAAGGCCTGCCTTTGCGGCGCGGATCGCGGCGACATATCCTCCCGGACCCGCGCCTATAATGAATAAATCAAATCTGTTGTCCATACAAGTCTTATCCTTCAAAATCGAATTTCAGAACCGGATGGCGGGCAGCGCCGACCTCGTCCAGTCTTCCGACCGGCGTAGTGAGCGGTGACGCGTGCAGCTTCTCCGGATCGGAATGAGCGAGATCGTAAAGTCCGCGCAGAACCTCGATGGCTTCATCCAGCGTTTCGCGGGATTCTGTCTCCGTAGGCTCAACCATCAGCGCTTCATGCACTGTCAGCGGGAAGTACATCGTCGGCGGATGGATTCCATGATCCAGGAGGCCCTTGGCAATATCCATAGCGGATACGCCCGTTTCCTTCAGGAGGCTCTGAAGATCCATTACAAACTCATGCATGCAGATTTTGGTTCCGAACGCGATATCATAGATGTCACGCAGCTTCGCCATCATGTAGTTGGCGTTGAGCACCGCGTTGGCGGAAGCCTCCGCGATTCCCTCTGCTCCCAGCATCTTGATATATGTGAGCGCTTTTACCACTACCAGGAAGTTGCCGTAGAAGTTCTTCATCTCTCCGAGGCTGTTTTCCGCCTTTTCAAAGACGAGCTCCCCGTCCTTTTCCATCACGCAGGAACCCGGCATGAACTGCGCCAGATGCTCCTTGCATCCTACAGGACCCGCTCCCGGACCGCCGCCGCCGTGCGGCGTGGAGAATGTCTTGTGCAGATTCAGATGCACACAGTCAAATCCCATGTCGCCGGGTCTCGCGACGCCCATGACAGCGTTCAGATTAGCGCCGTCATAGTAAACCTGTCCGCCGCAGCTGTGAATGATCTCGGTAATCTCAAGAATGTTCGGATCGAACAGACCCGCAGTGTTCGGGTTGGTCAGCATAAGACCCGCGATCTGCTTTCCTTCTTCTCCTTCGCAGAGCTGGCGGAGCTTTTCAACATCCACGCAGCCGTTTTCATCGGAATCCGTATTGATGACGGACATACCGGCCATGACCGCGCTTGCGGGGTTTGTCCCGTGAGCGGAATCCGGTACGATGATCTTCGTTCTCTGCGTATCGCCGTTAGCCAGATGGTACGCCTTGATCAGAAGGAGTCCTGTGAATTCACCGTGCGCGCCGGCAGCCGGCTGGAAGGTGAAGCGGGACATGCCTGTGATCGCGCACAGAGCTTCCTCCGTCTCTTTCAGTACCTGCAGGCAGCCCTGTACGGTATGCGCGGGCTGAAGCGGATGAATATGCGTGAACTTTGAGAAGGCCGCGGTCTTCTCGTTTACGCGCGGATTGTATTTCATCGTGCAGGAGCCAAGAGGATAGAATCCGTCATTTACGCCGTGCGCTTTTCCCGCGAGCTCTGTGTAATGGCGTTCGATATCGACCTCAGCCAGCTCCGGAAGATGGAGGGGCGCGGTCCGCTGATCCTTTTCGGAAGGCGTGTAAACATCTACATCACAGGGCGGAAGAATGCTGCATCCGCGTCCCGGTCTGCTCTTTTCAAATATAAGCATTATTCCACCTCCTTCAGGATCGAAATCACTTCGTCGATATCTTTCTTTCCGTTCATCTCGGTACAGCACCAGAGGATCCGGTTCTCATCCAGCGGAAGTCCGCCGAGGATGCCCTTCTCCTCAAGCGCGGCCAGCACCTTTTCGGAGGGAAGATGACTCTTCGTAACAAATTCATGGAAGAATTCGCCGTTCTCCACCTTGAATCCGATCTTCTCAAATTCAGTAGCCATGTAATGTGCTTTTGATGCGCACTGTACAGATGCGTTTTTAAGTCCTTCAGGACCCATAGTGGCGAGATATACGCCGACAGCCAGCGCGCAGAGAGCCTGGTTGGAGCAGATATTGCTCGACGCCTTTTCTCTTCTGATATGCTGTTCTCTGGCCTGCAGAGTCAGTACATATCCTGTTTTTCCGGAATGATCGACCGTCTGTCCGACGATTCTTCCCGGAAGCTTGCGCTTCATCGCGTCCGTGCTGGCCATAAACCCGATATAGGGACCGCCGAAA
>CADBRP010000247.1 GCA_902797095.1 uncultured Eubacteriales bacterium
GTTCCGTTGTAACCTTTCCATTACTCAAATAGTACCATTTATCCATGGACATATTTATTGTATTGCTATGTGTTCCATCTACCCATGAAACCGCTTCTACTTCATCTGATGGAAAGAATACGATTGCAAATCCTATAACAATCAAACTAATAAGTATATATGTTCTTTTCATAATACTTAGTCCTTTCTCTCTATGGCCGTAAGATTCCAGGTGATAATTACTTAACCCAAACTTAAAACAGATTGAAAAACTTCTTTCTCATAATCTGCCACCTATGTTTCTATTTTAGTATACTACATAGTTTGCTGTTTCAACAGGTTCACCTCGTGATGTTAGAGCAGGTGAGATTTTAACCACTTAGAGTCAGGTAATAAGAATTAATCATCTGGTTTTCTTTCTTTATCACGCCGATTCGTTTTCCTTCACACACCTCGATCCCCCGACTGCTCCTGTATGATCTGCTCCAGCACATCGACGGCATTCGCCACCATCTGAGGGCAGAATTCGGTGAACAGATCGTGCTCTCTTGCGTATTCGGCGCCCTCTTCTGTCGAGATGTCGCAGCCGAGCAGCTCTTTGCAAAGGTAGGAACCGCTGACAGCGGCGAAGCCTTCCATCATCTTGATATTTACTGAATCGGCGGTTTCCCTGCTGGCGGGATCCGCCTTGTCGTACTGTCCGTATAATGCGCCGAGGACCATCAGCGCGCCTGTGCAGGCGCCGCAGACCTCGCCTTTTCTCATTCCGCCTCCGAAGCATGCTCCAAGCTTCAGCGCCTGCTGTTCAGTCAGTCCGCATTCATCGGCAAATGCGGCCAATACCGCCTGTGAACAATGATACTTCTGATCGAATAATGCTAACGCTTTTTCTTTATGAGTCGTTCCCATAAGTTCCACCCCCTGTGCTTTCATGCCGGCCGCGGCTCCGCGCCGAGAGTCCGGAACCACCTGATTTTTTAATAAAATGTACACTCCCCGCTGACTGATAAGTCCGAAAATCTCCGTTCATCACAAAAAATGTATCATCGGCAAAGGCAGGCTGTGCCGCGGATGGCTAAAAAGGCCGGACTGATCATGATTCCTGTACACTGCTGATGGAGCCGGGGGATACAGAAATCGATGAAACATGGTAAAACTGTATCCGAGGCTGATCCGGGAGTGTCAGGAAATCGGGAAAAGCCCTGTTTTTTGTATCCGCCGGAAGGCCCGGAAGCCCCGAAAGCCCATAAATCCCCGGACTCCCCTTACCAATCCCCCGTCAGGTCTTCGGCGGCGCGCAGGAACTCCCCGCGCGGGATGAAAAAGCTTCTCTCGATAGTCGGCGGGGTCACATACAGGATGCCGCCGCGGCGCTGGATGAGCCACGGGAACCAGCCGGGCTCGGATTCCCATCCGAAGACTTCATTTTCCCCGTCCTCGAGCTCCTCGGCAAATTGCCTGAGGGCGGCGGGACTGCTCCCGACATAGCTGATGCTGAACCAGGTGTTTTCGCCGTCGAGTTCTATTGTGACCGACGCCCAGCCGGCGCCGTCGTTCTTTCCGCTCACTCTGAAGGAATGTGTCAGCTCGCGGATCCGCTCTTCCCGGCTCAGCCGGTCGAAATACTGCCAGATGTTCGGCTGCAGCGCGGGGCGGCCGCAGGTCCCCGTTCCGATCGCGGGATCGTCCGCGGCGAGGACCGCCTGCTCATGCCGGGTCGCTTCCCCAATGTCATCTCTTTCCGGTTTCGCGGGAGATTCGTCCCGCGCGGCTTCGCGGATGCTCTCTTTGGTAAAATGATCGGTCCCCGCAAAGGCGTTGCCTGCGGCTTTTACGCCTTCCGGCATGCGCAGGAAGACCCTTCCGCTGTGTCTGCAGTATTCATTTTCGGCAAATGCCCGGCTTTCGATGCGCCGCACGGAATCGGGGATATAGAACGCGTCGGCGGAGTCATAGCCTTCGAACGCTCTCCTGCCGATACTGGTGACAGGCCTGCCGTCTATCTCGCCGGGGATGATCACGGTGGAGCGGCCCGTTTCGTCGGTATGCCCGATCCTCCCGCGGCATCCCAGAATGCGGACGCCGTCATTCTCTTCATCCGGCTCCGTGATCCATTCCCCGGGCCTTTCCGGCGCCCGGTATACGAACCGCTGGCCGTCCCTGTCCACGCTTTCAATATCCAGCATCAGCGCGATCTCCGCAGCCGGCGCGTCCCTGTCCGTCACGATCTGCCGAAGCGACCCAAGCCCCGCGAGCCGGGACCAGGAATAGTATTCCAGGCTTCCCGGAACATCCAGGATCTCAAGCCCGGGCAGTGATTCCAAGACGTAATACGGGAGTTCCTCGAGCCCCTCCGGGACGGCCACCTTTTCCTGCCCGGGGTAGTAGCGTACGCCTTGATACGTGACGATCAGCCCGCTGTCCGTTCCGGGGCCGTAAAGCACATTCCGGCCGGCATTTCCGAACGCGTTGCCTTCTTTCATATTCAGATCCTTCGGGATCCGTACCCTTTCGAGCGCCGGGCAGTCCTGAAAGGCAGCGTAACCGACCGCTTCTACATTGTCGCCTAGCCGGATCTCCTTCAGCGAGCTGCAGCCGCAGAACGCCTTTGTCCACACGGAGACGAGCCCTTCGGGCAGATCGATATGCTCAAGGCTGGCGCAATCCTGAAAGGCGCTGCCTTCGATATGCTCCAGGCCCTCCGGCAGGATGACCTCCTTCAGGGAACTGCAGCCGCTGAAAAAGCCCGGATCGAGACGGATCATCCCTTTCGGAAGCTTCACCTTCCTGAGATGCCGCGCTCCGGCAAACGCCCTGTCCCTCACATTTGCTGCCTGATCCGGGATCCGGACCTCCTCCAGAGGAGTATCAAAAAACGCGTATTTCTCTATGCAGTACAGGCTCTCCGGCAGGGATATGGTCCTGATCCCGCTCCTGCAGAAAGCCCGTTTTGAGATGGTGTGGACGCCCTCCGGCAGCACGGCGCCCGTCACCTGGCTGCAGAACGCGAACGCCTCTGTTCCGATGCAGGTCACTCCCTCCGGCACCTTCACTTCTCCGCCGGGTCCCTCATACGAGGTCAGTACGCCCCGCTCGTCTGTATGGAACACATGCCCGCCGCCCGGAACATCCATTATGTGATCAGCCGCTCCATCCGCGGCGGGATCTGCATTCGTCCGCACGGCCTTCTCCTGTACCCTTTCGGATACGGAGCGGTCCTGCTTTTTATTCCGTCTGTGAAAAGGGAAGATCATAATTGAACCTCGCTACGATCGCTTCGATAACGTCTTTGTTTGTAGATGTGATCAGTATATACGCGTATCATGTGCTGCGCATATAGTGGATCCTGCGCTTCCGGCTGAAACAAAAAAGCGGAAACCATTCCGGTCTCCGCCGCGCATTCTGATCATGAGGGAGTTCATGAGACGAGCGGGACCTTTTCTATTCCGTATATTTCCCGTCGATAAATTCGACCTCCTCATCATTGCCGAAGTGATTCGAACTGTACGCCTCGATGATCGCGATGATCCAGTCCACCAGCGGCCGGACTCCGCATCCGCCTCCCTGTCGTGCTGATTATATCACATACCATTGTCGCCAACAACGGACGCCGCCGAAGGCTTACGATCCGGCGCGGATACAGGATCGCATGAATTTTTAAAAAAATGTACCCATCCTCGTGAACAGAAAGTCCGAAAGTTTAAGGAAAATTGAATTTCTGTACACTCCGCAAAGGCAAGCCGGGCCCCGGATCGCCAAAAGATCCGAATAAACATGGATTCCTGTACACCCGGAGTACACAAAAGTCGATAAAACAATAAAAAACTGTATCCGCAGCCTTTCCGAATGTGTCAGAAAACCTGGGAAAAC
>CADBRP010000248.1 GCA_902797095.1 uncultured Eubacteriales bacterium
CCCTGAAAAAGCTGGACCGGCAGCGCGGCGGATCAGACAGATGGTATCAGTCGAATCATCTGCTGGGCATGATGCTCTATACGGAGAACTTCGGCGGGACCCTTTCCGGGGTCCGGGAGCACCTCCCTTATCTTGAGGAGTGCGGGATCAACTACCTTCACCTGATGCCTCTGCTGGATTCCCCTGAAGGGAAGAGCGACGGCGGATACGCGGTGTCCGACTTCCGGAAGGTCAGGGAGGATCTGGGAAGCATGAAGGATCTGGAGGCTCTGACGGACGCCTGCCACAGGAAGGGCATAGTCCTCTGCTTTGACTTCGTTCTGAATCATACCAGCGAGGAGCATGCCTGGGCAAAGGCGGCCCGGGCAGGGGACCCTCTCGCCAGAAGCAGATACTTTTTCTATGATAACTGGGAGATCCCGCAGAGATTTGAAGAGACCATGCCGGAGGTCTTTCCAACTACGGCTCCCGGGAATTTCACATGGCTGGATGACATCAGCAGTATCGTGATGACGTCTTTCTATCCCTATCAGTGGGATCTGAATTATTCCAATCCGATCGTGTTCAATGATATGACGGACAACCTTCTGTATCTGGCGAACCGGGGCCTGGATGTGATAAGGCTGGACGCGGTCCCGTATATCTGGAAGGAACTCGGGACCAGCTGCAGGAACCTGCCGCAGGTGCACACGCTGGTCCGCATGATGAAGCTTGCCTGTGAACTCGTGTGTCCCGGCGTCGCGCTTCTTGGGGAAGTCGTCATGGAACCGAGGCAGGTTGTGCCGTATTTCGGATCTGAGGAAAAGCCGGAATGCGATATTCTCTATAACGTGACGACGATGTGCACCACATGGCATACGCTGGCCACGCGGGACGCGAGGCTGCTGAGGCATCAGATGCGTCAGGTGTGCGCGCTTCCGGGAAACTGCTTTTTCCAGAATTATCTGCGCTGCCATGACGATATCGGCTGGGGGCTGGATTACCCGTATCTGGCCCAGTTCGGAATGGAAGAAGTGGCGCATAAAAAATACCTCAATGACTGGTTCACGGGAAACTGGCAGGGAAGCTGGTCAAGAGGCGAACTGTACAATGATTCCGAGCTGCTCGGAGACGCCCGTCTCTGCGGGACAACGGCATCCCTGTGCGGGATCGAAGCGGGCCTTTATGAACAGGACCCCGGATCGACCGCCCGCGGGATCCGCGCGGATCTGATGCTGCACGCGTGGATGCTGTCCCAGACAGGGATCCCGGTCCTGTACAGCGGGGATGAGATCGGGCAGCTCAATGACTATTCCTATCATCAGGATCCGCAGCGCTGGTCCGACAGCAGATATCTGCATCGCGGGAAATTTGATTTTGAGCTTGCCGGTAAGCGCGCTGAAGAGGGGACCGTACAGAACATCCTGTTCCGCGCTCTGAAGCAGCTGTACCGGATCAGAAGCGGCTGTGACGTGTTCCGCGCGGACGCTTCGGTTTATGTGTATGAACTGCCGGATGACCGGGTGATGGGACTTCTGCGGGAATATGACGGACAGGTCTTCGTCGGCCTCTTCAACTTTTCAGAGCAGGAGTGCGACGTCACGCTGGACGGAGACGCCTGGACGGACATGATCTCGGGAACACTGTTTTCTGAAAAGGATGGCGGCGGAATTCCGGTGCATCTGGACGGATATGATTTTTACTGGCTGATGAAGGGAACGAATCATGCCGATACTTTTTGATGAACACCGCGGCGCATTATCTCTCCATACGGATAATTCGATCTATCAGATAGATGAAGATCGATCCGTCGGGATATCTGCTGCACCTGTATATCAGGCCGAAGGGGCTGCTGCCCGGCGTGTGCTGCCGTATCGAGGAAACAGGCCTCGCTGCCTTTGCTTAAGGGAAAGGGCTGGAGAGGATTAAGATGATAGTAAGAGAATACAACGCGAACGACCTGGAGAGGATAATCTGGATCTGGAATGAGGTGGTTGAAGAAGGCGCTGCTTTTCCGCAGGAGGAATTTCTTGATCCTGCGGCGGGGAAAGCGTTCTTTGAGTCGCAGAGCTACTGCGGGGTGGCTGAAAATGAAGGGGAAATCGCGGGACTGTATATTCTGCATCCCAATAATATCGGCCGGTGCGGGCATATCGGCAACGCGAGCTACGCGGTCGCTTCCCCGCGCCGGGGAGAGCATATCGGAGAGAAGATGGTAATGGACTCAATTGAACAGGCAAGGCGTCTTGGCTTCAGCCTTATCCAGTTCAATGCCGTTGTCAGCAGCAACATTCACGCGAGGCATCTCTACGAAAGGCTGGGCTTTGTCCCGCTGGGAACTGTGCCGAGGGGGTTCAGGATGAAGGACGGCCATTACGAGGATATCCGGCTCTATTATTATGAATTGTGAAGATATGACAGCCGGGATTAACCGCGGAAATAAAGAAATGGAATGGAGGCGAGGTCCAATGAAAATCGCGTGGTTCTGCATACCTGCCCACGGGCATACCAATCCGACGCTCGGGGTGGTCAGGGAGCTGACAGAAGCGGGACATCAGGTTTACTATTTTTCGTTTGAGATGTTCCGGGAAAAGATCGAGCAGGCGGGCGCCCGGTTTATCGGATGCGACGGCTATGATTTTGTTATGGAGGACAAGGACAACGCCGACCGGGTCGGAAAGGACAAGGTCTTCGCGACGGAGCTTCTGGTGTCTTCTACCCTCGCCCTTGATGAGATGACGACAGAAAAGGTCGGGGAGATAAAGCCGGATATCATTGTCTCTGATTCCGTCGCCTTCTGGGGAAAGCTGGTGGCCATGAAGCACCGCATCCCGTACGTTTCATCCACGACTACATTCGCGTTCAACCGGTATTCCGCGGAATATATGAAAGAGAGTCCATGGGATATCGCGAAAATGGTTTTTGCCATGCCGCGGATCAATAAGCAGCTGAAGCGCCTTCGGGATAAGGGCTATCCTGTGAAGAGCCTTCTGGACATCGTGCAGAACGACAATGAGACAGATACCATCGTATATACATCAAAGTACTTCCAGCCGCGTTCTGAAACATTTTCCGACCATTACCGCTTTATAGGCCCGTCGATCAGACCCGTCACGGAGCCTTTCCAAAAGACAGGAGAAAAGACCGTTTACATCTCTATGGGGACGGTGAATCAGAACAGGGAATTCTACCGGAACTGCATCAGCGCCCTGGGAGGAACAGGCTGGCAGGTCATAATCTCCATGGGGACGAATACGGAGCACTTTGATGAGCTTCCCGATAATGTCCGGGTATATGAAACTGTGGATCAGATGGCTGTGCTGTCGATAGCGGACGCTTTTATCACACACTGCGGCATGAATTCCGCTTCTGAGGGACTTTATTTCCGGGTTCCGCTGGTTCTGTTCCCCCAGACTCCGGAGCAGGGAGCGGTGGCGAAACGGGCGGAGGAGCTCGGCGCCGGGATCAGACTCAGGTCCATATCGGAGAGCGATATCCTTTACGCTGTGGAACAGGTGCTGTCCGTTCCGTCATACAAAAGCAGCGCGTCCATAGTGTCTGAAAGCTTCCGGGAATGCGGCGGCGCGAAGGAAGCGAGGGCGTTTCTGGAAGAGACAGCGGGCATCGACTAGTTTTTTCCTTGCCATACCCGTAAAAAAATGCTATTATGTGAGATACATTTTTAAGGAGGCTGCCTTTTTTCAGGGCAGAGGGTGTGATGGAAATAGAACTTAAATACAGAATTCCTGACATGCAGACTGCAGTCAGGATCTGGAACGATGAACTGTTTTCCGAATTTGAGGAAGCAGATTCCAGGATGGAGATACCGCTCGCTGCGAAGTATTATGATACGGAAGACTGCGATCTGATGAACAACAGGATCTCCTATCGTATCCGCAGAGAAGGGGAGCGTCTCATCGCCACACTGAAATGGAAGGGAACCAATGAGGACGCTCTGCATGTAAGGGAAGAGCTTACAATGCCGGTAAAGAGCGAAGAGCCGGATCCGAAGCCGTTCAAGGACAGCGAAATCGGAGAAGAAGTGGCGAGGCTCGTAGAGGGCAAGGAACTGCACTGCATCCTGAACACAACGATTCTGAGAAAGATGTTCCGCATCGATACCGGTGAAGGGATCTTCGAGGTCTCGGTGGATTCCGGAACTGTTTCAACAAGCTGCGGTTCAGAGGACATCCTTGAGGTCGAGATCGAACTGTTTTCCGGAGAGACCGACGAGCTTCTGGCGATCGGAAGGAAGATGCAGGAGACATACGGACTGATTCCCGAGAATACCAGCAAGTATTCCAAGGGGATCCGTCAGCTGGAAGAAGGCGGAATCCTGAAAGCGGATGAGGAACCTCAGGCGTAAAGGCAGGACGGGTCTTTCGGAGAGCGTATACCGGCGCTGCGGAATGCAGCGCCTTTTTATATAAGGTAAAGGCTTTACACCCGAGGCAGAAAGCGGTATAATAATTTGCATTATGCGTTCATAACAGGAGGAAATAAATAATGAAGGCTACATTACTGTCAAAAGAAAACAGCGAAGCGAAATTCACGATGGATTTCACCGCGGAAGAATTCGAAAAGGCGGTCGTTGATGTCTACAAGAAGGAAAAAGACAAATTCATGATCGACGGCTTCCGCAAGGGAAAAGCTCCGAGAAGCATCATCGAGCGTCACTACGGGGAAACAGTATTTTATGATGACGCCATCAACAATCTGTTCCAGATCCAGTATCCTCTGGCGATCGATCAGCTGGAGCTGGATGTAATCGATTATCCGAGAGTTGAGTTCGGCGAGATCAAAAAGGGCGAGGACTTCCAGGTTACGGTTACCGTTGCCTGCTACCCCGAGTTCGAGGTCAAGGATTACAAGGGCGTCGAGATCGAAGAGGTAAAGGTTGAGGTCACCGATGAGGATGTCGATAAAGAGATCGAATCCATGGCCAAGAGAAACGCCCGCATGGTCGAGGTTGACAGACCGGCGGAAAACGGCGATACAGTTCTGATCGATTACGAAGGATGGATCGGCGATGAACAGTTTGAAGGCGGCACTGCTGAACGTCATCCGCTGAAGCTGGGATCCGACACATTTATCCCGGGATTCGAGGAACAGCTTGTCGGCGTAGTCAAGGGCGAGGAAAAGGATGTAGTCGTCACATTCCCTGAAGATTATCACGCAGAGGATCTGGCAGGCAAGGAAGCGGTCTTCAAGTGCAAGGTCCACGAAATCAAGGAGCTGGAAATGCCCGAGTTCGATGATGATTTCGTCAAGGATGTCAGCGAGTTCGATACGATGGACGAGCTGAAGGCGGACACAAAGGAAAAGCTGATCAAGTCCAAGACCGAGATGGCTGAAAACAGCATGAAGAACAGCGTGATCGAAGCTGTATTCAATGCTAACGATATCGAGGTTCCGGACGCGATGGTCGAGCAGGAGCTTGACAATATGACACGCGAGTTCGACCAGCAGCTGAGAGCGCAGGGCATGGATCTTGAAACATATATGAAGTATATCGGCAAGGAGCCCGCGGACTTCAGACAGGAGATGCGTGAGGAAGCCCACAATAAGACCAAGACGAGAATGATCGTTTCAAAGATCGCGGATCAGGAAGACTTTGAGGTTTCCAACGACGAAGTCACCGAGGAGATCGAAAAGCTGGCTCAGCAGTATGGAATGGAAAAGGACAAGCTGACAGAGATCCTGGGAATCGAGAATCTCGCGATGATCCGCGGGGATCTGCGTATCCGCAAGGCGATCGACTTCATGTATGAGAACGCTGTGAAGAAGCCGGCGGAAGAAAAGAAAGAGGACGCTGAATAAGCATCTGAAACACCACAGGCAAGCGGGATGACCGCTTAAAGAAAACAGGAGGAGGCTGTATGGCATTGATTCCGTATGTCGTCGAACAGACCGGCGGCGGAGAAAGAACATATGACATTTATTCGAGACTTCTGAAGGACAGGATCATCTTCATCGGAGAAGAGATCGATGATCATCTGGCCAGTCTCGTGGTTGCGCAGCTTCTGTATCTGGAAGCGGAAGATCCTGAAAAAGATATCAACGTGTATATAAACAGCCCCGGCGGTTCCGTTACCGCCGGGATGGCTGTTTATGACACCATGAAGTATGTGCGCCCCCAGGTGTCCACGATCTGTGTCGGGATGGCCGCCAGCATGGGCGCTGTGCTTCTTTCCGCGGGCGAGAAGGGCAAGCGTTACGCGCTTCCCAACGCGGAGATCATGATCCACCAGCCTTTGGGAGGAGCGTCAGGACAGGCCGCGGATGTAAAGATCCACGCGGAGTGGCTGCTGCGTACCAGAGAGAAGCTGAACAGGATACTCAGTGAGACGACAGGCCAGCCGATGGATGTCATCACCCGGGATACAGACCGGGATAATTTCATGTCCGCTGATGACGCTATGGCGTACGGGCTGATCGATCATGTAATCAGGGAAAGGTAAAGGGATATGGCGAAATACGATGAGAATCATGAACTTCGCTGTTCTTTCTGCGGGAAACCACAGAGTCATGTCAGAAGACTGATCAGCGGGCCCGGAGTATATATCTGCGACGAATGTGTGGATCTTTGTCTGGATATCATGAAGGAGAAGGAACAGCAGGAGCAGGGGGAAACATATATTGCGGAGGAGGCGTATCTGCCGAAGCCGCGTGAGATCTCGGATGTGCTCTCGGAGTATGTCATCGGCCAGGAGGACGCGAAGAAGGCGCTGGCCGTAGCGGTCTATAATCATTACAAAAGAATCCAGCTTGAGATGGATGTTGACGATGTGGAGATCCAGAAGAGCAACATCGTCATGATCGGCCCGACCGGATCCGGCAAGACTCTGCTCGCGCAGACGCTGGCGAGGATCCTCGAGGTCCCGTTTGCTATTGCCGACGCGACAGCGCTCACAGAAGCGGGCTACGTCGGCGAGGATGTGGAGAACATCCTTCTGAAGCTGATCCAGGCGGCGAACTGGGATATTGAAAGAGCGCAGCGGGGGATCATCTATGTAGATGAGATCGACAAGATCGCGCGCAAATCAGAAAATCCGTCTATAACCAGGGATGTCAGCGGCGAAGGCGTTCAGCAGGCGTTGCTGAAGATCATCGAGGGGACAGTGGCAAATGTTCCGCCGCAGGGCGGGCGCAAACATCCCCACCAGGATTTCATACAATTCGATACGACCAATGTGCTGTTCATCTGCGGCGGCGCGTTTGACGGTCTGGACAAGGTGATCCAGAGATGGATCGGCGAAAAGGTCATCGGCTTTAATTCCTCTGTAGAAAGCAGCAAAGATGAGAAGGAAGAGCTTCTCTCCCTGGTGCAGCCGGAGGATCTGCTGAAATACGGGCTGATTCCTGAATTCATCGGAAGGCTTCCGGTTCTGGTGACACTGAACGAACTTTCCAAGGACGCTCTGATGGAGATTCTGACTGAGCCGAGAAACGCGCTCGTCAAGCAGTACAGAAAGCTCTTCTCAATGGACCATGTGGATCTTGAGATCACAGATGACGCCATTGAGGCGATCGCGGAGAAGGCTCTGGAGCGGAAGACCGGGGCCAGAGGCCTGCGCGGCATCATGGAGCAGACAATGACGGACATCATGTTCGATCTGCCGTCCCGCACCGATGTTGAGCGGTGCGTCATTACCAGAGCAACGATAGACGAAGGCGAGGAACCGCGGCTTGTGCTGCGTTCCGCGAACGCCGCGGAGCTTCCCGCGGCACCGGCTGATCAGGAGACGGATTCTGAAACAGCCTGACGGGAGAAGGGATCATAACACATGGAAGATAGAGACAGAGTTCTTTTTGGAGAAAAGACCATAGATCTGCCGATGATACCGCTGCGGGGACTTTCTGTATTCCCCAACATGGTTCTGCATTTTGATATCGGCAGGGAAAAATCGATCAACGCGCTGGAGAGGGCGATGGTAAGCAACCAGTATATTTTCCTGGCTGCCCAGATCGATGAGAATACAGACCTCCCTACGCCGGATGATTTTTATCATCTCGGCACCATCGGAAGGATCAAGCAGATGCTGAAGCTGCCCGGAGATTCCATCCGGGTGCTCGTAGAGGGAATCTGCCGCGGACGCATCGAGGAGATACTCTTCGAGGTGCCGTGTTTTCAGTGCAGGATCCGTCCCATCGAGGAAGAGGAGGCAGACGCGCAGGAGCCGGAGATCGAGGCGCTGATCCGTACAGTGCTGGGAAATTTTGATGATTACATCA
Organism: uncultured Eubacteriales bacterium; assembly: GCA_902797095.1. GTDB lineage: Bacteria > Bacillota > Clostridia > Peptostreptococcales > Anaerovoracaceae > Lentihominibacter. The sequence goes on from CADBRP010000248.1 coordinate 8,215, forward strand.
ATCTGGACCAGAATCTTTCGCCGGAGGCATTCGCCTCTGTCGTTACCATCGAGGAGGCGGGCCGGCTCGCGGACACCATCGCTTCCCACATGGAACTGAAGATCGAAGAAAAGCAGCGCCTGCTGGAGACGCTGGATCCCAAAAAGCGCCTTGAGACGCTGAACGAGATCCTCCTGAACGAGATCGAGATACTGAAGATCGAGCAGGATATCTCCAGCAAGGTCAAATCACAGATCAACAAAAATCAGCGTGAGTACTATCTGCGGGAGCAGATGCGCGCTATTCAGGAGGAACTGGGCGTAGCGGAGGACGTTGATGATGAAGTGGCGTCCTTCATGGAGCAGCTGGACAAACTGGAGCTGGCGGACAGGACCAGGGAAAAGATCGTCAAGGAAATCAACCGTTTCGCGAGGATGCAGGCGTCTTCCGCGGAAGCAGTGGTCAGCCGGAATTATATCGAGACCATGCTTGAGCTCCCCTGGAACAAATACAGCGAGG
>CADBRP010000249.1 GCA_902797095.1 uncultured Eubacteriales bacterium
GGGGTACGCATGACGAGCTGATGAAAAAAGGCGGAGCCTATGCGGACCTGGTAGCGAATGAGTAAGGACGGTAATGGGATGGATACAAACCGGACAGCCAATGGGCAGGCGCAAAAGAAAAGGATCAGAAGACTGAAGGAAAGCGCCGCGTTCAGAAGTATCTTCGGCACGGTTCTGCTGCTGGTGGTTTTCTCCGTGGTCGTCTGCATCATCGGCCAGCTCAGCTTTACGGACGCGCTTCTGGAGCAGTATGCCGACGGGGCCTTTATGACAGCCCGGTCCGCTGCCCAGTATCTGGATACCAACAACATAGACGCCTATGTCCTGGAGGGATCCGGCACCGTGCAGTACCGGATTGCCCGGAAACATCTTGAGCAGCTGTGCAATTCTTCGGGGGCCACGTTCATCTACGTGATCCAGCCGGATCTTTCAGATTACGCCCATATCACGTTTTTCTTCTCCGTGATCAATAAGGATTCTCCCTATACGGTATATGAGTACGGGTATGTGCGCGAGACGACGAATGAGGAATACCGGGAAAAGTACCGGATGCTCTATGAGAAAAAGGCGCAGCAGGAACTGGTCATCCGCGATAAAGGGTATATCGAGACGGATCCCCATATTACCGCCATGATCCCGCTGCAGGACCAGAAAGGGGAAGTACAGGCCATCCTCTGCGTACAGAGGCAGATGGACGCGCTGGCCCGTGTCCGGCGCGAGTACCTGGACAGGGTGCTGCAGGTGCTGATCGCGCTGGTACTGCTCGTCATTATCGGCCAGAGTATTTTCCTTCACCGCACGGTCTTATCGCCCCTTAAGCAGATTACCCGGGAGGCGGCGCGTTTTTCCGCTGAAAATGTGACCACCGGGAAAAAACTGCGGGAGACGATCCATAACAGGGACGAGATCGGACAGCTGGCCGAGTCCGTTGACCGGATGGAGGAGCAGATTCAGGACTACGTTGAAAACCTGACCCGGGCTACGGCGGAGAAGCAGAGAATCCGCACGGAGCTGGAGCTGGCTGCCCGGATTCAGGCGGCCATGCTGCCGGATACGTTTCCTCCGTTTCCGGACCGGACGGAATTTGATCTCTATGCCGTCATGGATCCGGCCAGGGAGGTGGGCGGTGATTTCTACGATTTCTTCCTGACGGATCCCGACCATCTCTGCCTGATGATCGCCGATGTGTCCGGCAAGGGGATTCCCGCCGCGCTGTTTATGATGGCATCCATGATCACGCTGGCGTACAACGCGATGGCCGGAAAGACGCCCGCGCAGATCCTGACGGATACCAACAGCTCCATCTGCCGGAATAACCGGGAGGAAATGTTTGTCACCGTATGGCTGGGGATCCTGGAGATTTCCACCGGCAGGCTGACGGCGGCCAATGCCGGGCATGAATACCCGGCCGTCAGGGTTCCCGGAGGAGATTTCGAGCTTTACAGGGACAGGCACGGATTTGTCATCGGCGGTATGGAGGGTGTGAAATACCAGGAATATGAACTGCAGCTGACGCCCGGTTCGCAGCTGTTCCTGTACACGGACGGACTTCCGGAGGCGACAGATGCGGGCGGGGCGATGTTCGGCACGCAGCGGATGCTCTGTGCCCTGAATGAGGAACAGGACGCGTCCCCGCAGCGGCTTCTCGGGAATGTCCGCAAAGCGGCAGATGTTTTTGTGAAAGAAGCGGAGCAGTTTGATGATCTGACGATGCTCTGCGTATCCTACAGGGGAAAGGAGGGTTCTCTTCATGTTGCAAGTCAATCCGATCATTAACCGGTCAGACATGATCCGGTGCGCGCTTTGCGCGGATGCGCCCTGCAATGCGGCCTGCCGGAACCTGCAGCCGGCTGACCTTCTTCGCGGAATCTGGTTCGGGAATGAACAGGTGTCGGCTCAGAAACTGCCTTCGTTAAATCCATGCGCTGCCTGCGGCGCTCCCTGTGAGAAAGCGTGTGTCAGGCCGGGCATGGTTCCGGTCCGCCATCTCATGAACAGGCTGTATGATGAGGTAAAGCCCGCGTGCGAAACGCCCGTTCCTGAAGACGAAGACCGCCTGAAATGCGATCTTTGCGGGATTGCGCTGGAAAACCCGTTCCTGCTGTCCTCGTCCGTGGTGGCCAGCACATATGACATGTGCGCGCGCGCTTTTGAAGCCGGGTGGGCCGGCGCCTGTTTTAAGACAATCTGTTCCCTGGATATCCATGAAGCCTCTCCCAGGTTTTCGGCTGTCACCGGCAGTGACGGCAGTATCATCGGGTTTAAGAATATCGAGCAGCTCTCGGATCACAGCGTGGCGGAGAA
>CADBRP010000250.1 GCA_902797095.1 uncultured Eubacteriales bacterium
AATCGGTTCACACGAACCTTCATGATTCGCTTTTACAGATTATACTTCTTTTTCTTCCGCATGATCTGGGACTGGCTGATCCCCAGCGCCCTGGCCGCCGCCCTGGTACTTCCGTACTCCTTCAGCGCTCCCGCGATGATCTCCTTTTCGATATCTCCCATCGCGGATTTGAGCATCCCTTCCCGGATCAGATCCGAATCAATGGCTTTGCCGGTTTCTCCCCGGCCTCCCAGTCCGTTTCTGATCGCCAGAATGACATCAGCTTCCGAGATCAGTTCTCCTTTGACGCTGACCGCCAGCCTGTGCACCACGTTGTCAAGCTCGCGCACATTGCCCGGCCAGACGTATCTCTCCAGCACCGACATCGCGTCAGGGCCGAACCGCTTGCTGATGCCGTATCTGCGGTTGTAGTTTTTCAGGAAGCTCTCCGACAGCACAATAATATCCTCCTGCCTTTCGCGCAGGGGCGGGACATAGATCTCGCACACGCTCAGCCGGTAATACAGATCCTCCCGGAACTTTCCTTCTTTCACCAGCTCCTTGACCGATACGTTGTTGGCGCAGATCACCCGGACGTCCACATCGATCGGCTTCTGCCCGCCGATGCGGTAAAACTGCTTCTCCTGCAGGACACGCAGCAGCTTGCTCTGCAGATTCAGCGGCAGCGATCCGATCTCATCGAGAAACAGAATCCCGGTATGCGCCAGTTCGAAATAACCTGCCTTTGCGCGGCTCCCCGCTCCGGTGAAGGAATTGGGCTCGTATCCGAAGAACTCGGATTCCGCCAGATTTTCCGGGATCGTGGCGCAGTTGATGCGCACGCACGGATTTGCTCTCCGCTCGCTGTTTTTGTAGATGACCTCCAGCACCCTCTCCTTGCCGACGCCGGTCTCGCCCTCGATGATCACATTGCAGTCGTAGCGGGCGATATTCAGCGCCGCGAACAGCATGTTCCTGGTCTTCGGGCTGCTGTAGACAAAATCGTCCACCCGGTTTATATTCTGTTCCAGCGCCATGTCCTGCGCGCTGTCCGGAAGCTGCCGGATAAGTTTATGGGAATTGTAGATTTCCTCCACAACAGAAAGAGCGGACAGATTTTCCCGGATCAGATTTTCGGTGAACGCTTCAAATCCATCCGCGTATTCCTCCACAGGAATCATGGTGACTTCCTTGCGGACGGATTCGGCGAACAACAGCGCCACCGTCATGTTACTGATCAGCGATGTGAAAAAAACCTGCCCTTTGTTCTTCGTGATCATAACGCTGAGCACCTCTCCCCCAAGCATGTTGGAGCAGTTGATGCTCAGATCAAAATTCTCCGGCTCCTTTTCCCGGAGCCATTCAAAGCTCTTTACCGGCTGGAGAATGTCGGTAAAGTAGATATTGTCCACATAAGGATCCACCACCCGGCGGATCTCTTCTCTGGTAAGGCCGCGGTTGCTGTTCTGGTCCATGACCGCAGCAAGATATCCGCCCCTGTCCAGCGCCTTCCTGGCTGCCGCCGCGTAAAGCATCATCGTCAGCAGTCCGTCGCCGAGGATCAGGACCCGCTTCGCCTTTCCGACCAGATCCCACGCCTTGCGCAGAGATCCCATCTCATCCAGCGCCGCCAGAGTGTACGGCACCTCAAGATCCTCCGGGAACGGAACCAGGAGGGTCGACTGGAAAGCGATGATATAGCCCCTGACCTCCAGAAGCGCGTGGTTGAAATCGATCTCAACGATCTCCTCCAGCCAGAGAGGAATGGCTGTAAGGGAGGTAGCGCAGATCACCCGGGTTCCGGTTTTCAGCTTTTCCCGTCCGCCGTACCCGTTTCCGATCTCTTCCACAGTGCCGCAGCAGATTCCCGCGCTGTCCGTGATAGGATTGTGCAGCTTGCCCCGGTTTTTCACATGCTCAAAGATCTTGCCCGCGATCTGCGCCTTATTGTAATTGCATTCATTGCACAGCTGCCGGAAATTCAGTTCCTCCAGTTTGACATGGCTGATGCTGATCCGGATCTCCTCCGGAGAGATCTCCCTCCGGTTGTCCATTTTCCACGCGGCCGTGGGAATATATCCCTTCGGCTCCAGAACCCGATCCGCTCCGTAGCTGTTCATTCCTCTCACCTCATTCTGTTTTATCCGATGCCGTATCTGGCTTCCACCTCTGTGATGGCGTCATCGAGCCGGGTGATGATCTCGTCGATCTGCTCCTTCGTTACCACAAAGGCAGGAGAGATCACGATAGCGTCGCCTGCCGCTCCGCGGTTGCACCCCTGGCTCGCCTCGATCAGCATGTTTCTGTCAAGGCACGCCATCTGGACCTGTCCGGCATAGCCTTCGGAAATATCGAAGGATTCCTTTGTCTCCGGATCCTTGACGAACTCCGCGCCTACCATCAGGCCGAGGCCGCGCACGTCATCCATGGTCGGATGCTTTTCGGCCAGCTTCTCCATCTGCTCTTTAAGATATTTTCCCATCTTCTCGCAGTTTTCGATGCATCCGTGCTCTTTCATGTATTTGTCAGCAGCAATGTGAGCCGCGGCGCCCAGAGGGCTTCCGGACCATGTGTGGCCCGGCGGGAAGAACACGTTGTGCTCCTTCATGACATCGAAGAACTTCTTTGTGATGGATACGCCCGCCAGCGGGAAGTATCCGCCGGACATGGATTTTCCGGTCGTAATCACATCCGGGACAATGCCGAAATGCTTATACGCGAAACTCTTTCCTGTTCTGCCGAACCCCGTCATGACTTCGTCCAGGATCAGCACCACATCGTACTTGTCGCAGATCCTTCTGATCTCCTTGAAATACTCCGGATGAGGAACCGCCGCGCACAGCGACATGCCGGATACCGGCTCCGCGATGAACGCCGCCACGGAATCCGGGCCCTGAGCCAGGATCTCGTTTTCCAGAGCTTTCGCGCATTGCAGCCCGCAGCTTTCTGGTTTCTGGCCGAACCAGCAGCGGTAGCAGTAGCAAGGCGCGATGTGGCCCTGCTCAAAGGCGTAGTGTTCATAGCCTTTCTTTCTGGAACCGAATCCGGAAAGGGAAAGGGCGCCCATGGTGATTCCATGGTAGCTCTGCCATCTGGCGATGATCTTGTATTTATCCTTCTTTCCCCGGGCGATGTTGTACTTCGTCACCAGCTTGATCGCGGTCTCTGTAGCTTCGGATCCGCTGCAGACCTGGAATGTCTTGTACATCTCCTTATCGGAGAATTCATAGATCCTCTCGCAGGATTCCTCAAGCTCCGGCGTCAGGCAGTCATCTCTGTGCGCGAACGCGAGCTTCGTCGCCTGCGCTCCGATGGCGTCGCCGATCTCCTTGATTCCATGACCGAGTCCGACCGCGACCGGGCCGCTCGCTCCGTCTATGATCTGAGTGCCGTCTGTTTTATAAACATAGATTCCTTCCCCGCGTTCCACCATGGGGTATTCTCTGTCCAGCTCCATGCTGTAAACATGATTCTCTTTCATTTTTCCCTCCACTGATGTCTATCTTCCATTACCCATCTATAACGTATGAGGTCTCTGCAAATCGGTAAAAGCAACTTCCGTGCCAGAGCACAGAATCCTCGGGAACGGGAAAAACAAGCCGTTTTCAGTTTTTCTTACACCCTATTTTGAACCATTATCGGTTCGTTGTCAATATCTGAACCGGTTTTGACTCCATTTCTTTGCCAGACCGCTTTCTGTCCGCTTTCTGTTCTGACGCGGAATGAAAACAGGCGGCCCGGTGAACCGATTCCGGTTCATCGGGCCGCCTGGCCGCTTTCTCATATTGAATTCCCAGCCTGGCAGACGCTACAGCGTCTTCGGGCAGCGGTAGCGCTCTCTCTTCTCTGTCACGCCGCCGTATTCGATCGCGCCGAAAGCGCATCTGTTGATGCAGGCCATGCAGTGGATGCACCGCCCTGACCAGACAGGATGCCTCTCCTTATCGTCAAGATAGATGTTTTCCGTGGGACAGACTTTGACGCACTGCCCGCATCCGGTGCACTTATCCGTCGTCAGGAACTTCCTGTCCGAAATGACGAATCTGTCAAAGGCGCGGTTCATTATCATGCTCTGGAGCTTTCCGCCCGAGAGTTCCTCAAGCCACGCTCCGTTTTTGATATTGTCCGCGATCGCGTCGATCTTATCCTCGGAACGGTCGATGATCTCCAGCGCCGTCTCTTCATCCGGCGTCGCGAACATCGCGATGTAGTTCTCCGGCATCTTCACGGCAGCAGTTCCCTTGTATTCCATTCTCTTGACGCCCGCCAGCTCTTTGGCGTACATGCCGGCGCCCGCGATGCTTGTCCCGCAGGTGAGCACAAAATAGATCCGTTTCTCGCCCAGAAGCTCCGTCTCCCGGAGCCAGTCCTGAACGATCTGGGGAATCTTCCAGGCATATGTGGGGCACACGATGACCCACGGGGTTTCAGACTCAAGAGGAGAATGGTCCTCGGCCCGCAGCCGTTCAAACAGATTCAGGCACTCGTCCCCGATCCTGTTCGCGATGCGTTTCGCTACATACTCACTGTTTCCAGTTGCTGAAAAATAAAGAATCATTTCATTACTCCATTGCTTTTTTGATGACAGCCGGGAGCTTTTCGCACTGTGCTTCCGGAACAGACGCTACCGATACTCTCAGTCCGAGCTTCAGAGGCACGAGGAAAATATTTTCTTCCTCCAGCTTCCTGCTGACCGCGTCCGGATCATCACAGGGAACGCTGACAAAAAATCCGGCGTCAAAGGGAACGATCTCCAATCCCGCTTCATCCGCGGCTCTGCTGAACGCCCTGCCGCGGGCAAGAAGCATCTCGCGGTATCCGGCCCGTTCCTCATCCACCTTCCTGAGCAGCTGGGGATCCTCGTATATCTTCGTAAGAATCGTCTGTCCCACCTTCGCGCTGTTAGACCAGGAGCCCCTGGAGGAATATTCGCATACCCGCTTGAATTCATCCGCGATCTCCTGCGTCTTCGCCACGCAGATCATCGCGCCGCAGCGCGCTCCGTAGAGCGTATATGTCTTGGAAAGGCTGTACGCTACGATCGGCAGAACGTTTTCCGGCAGCGCGGACAGCTTCGGGAAGAACTCCCTGTACTCATCCTCGTCGCCCGCGAAATCTATATACGCGGCGTCTATGAGCAGGACCGCGGGCTTTCCGCATTTCGCCTCCTCCGTCAGAACGGAGATGACCTGATCCCAGTCCGCAAGCGTCAGAGAGTATCCCGTCGGATTATGCGCCGGCGTGTTCAGGATGATGACCAGGCTGTCCTGCTTTTGCAGCAGTTCCTTGACCTTTTCAGCGAAGGAATCCGCGTTGAACTTCCTGTTGTCGTCAAAGAGGCGGAATGTATCAATGCTCCGGCCGATCTCCCCGGCGATCGTATTGTAGGGCGCCCAGTGCCAGTCGGATGTCAGCACCCTGTCCCCGGGGGAGGAGTAGTTTGAGATCGTATTGCGCAGTGAACCGGTTCCTCCCGGCGTGGCCACAGCTTCCTTAAAGCCTTCCGGCTCATGATTTCCGAACGCAGCCTTAAGGACCGCCCCGCGGAATCCCGCCAGCCCCCCGATCGGGGCGTACTCCGCGTAATCCGCCGCGGTCAGGCTGTGGAACACCTCATCGACCGATTCAAGGACGACAAGCTTTCCCTCATCATCCATCAGCGCTCCGATCGTTCCGTTGACCACCTTGTCACGCCCGTATTTCGCGATCGCGGCCTTCGCCCGGTTGCTGATGCCGAATATCCTGTCCTCCAGCGGGATCGTTCTTCCGTTCTTCTGTGCCAGAATGTACTCCTGTTTCAATTTGATTCTCCTTTCGTCCGGGCAGCAGAGCCTTACGGCTCGACCCTCACGTAGCAGACGGGAACGCCTGCCGCTCGGAATTTCTTTTCATACTCTGTCATGGTCTGCGCGGCAGCATATCCGCTTTCATGCAGATCCCGGCTGATCATGGCCGGCGTCCATCCGCAGGCTTCGATCTCCTCCAGCGTAAAATCAAACAGCCCTGTATTGTCCGTTTTGATCTCGATGAAGCCTCCCGGGCGCAGCGCGTCCGCGTAGTCAAGCAGCCTGCCGCGGTACGTCAGCCGCCGTTTGGCGTGGCGCGCCTTCGGCCAGGGATCGCTGAAATTCAGATAGATCCCGTCTAGGCTCTTCGGCGGGCAGACCGTTTCCATGCTCTGCACAAAGACGCACGCGAAGCGCAGGTTTTTAAGGATCCCGGTCCCCTCAGGACCTCCGGCCAGCACTGCCTTTTCCAGAGCCCGGAGCACGACCGTCTCCTGCCCTTCGATCCCCAGGAAGCTCCCCTCGGGATCAGCCAGCGCCTTCTGCAGCAGGAAGTCCCCTCTGCCGCAGCCGATTTCCAGATAATTCCTGCGCATCGAAAAATCCGGAAAGGCGACCTCCATCAGTTTCGTTTCCCGTTCCGGCTCTGTTTCGGCCTCCGCGTGAGGCGTGATCAGATACGCGCCGCATTCCCGCAGACGCCTGTCCAGATTTTTTGCTTTTCTCTGCCGCATGGATTTATTGTACCATCTCCCCGCGGACAATGGGGAAGAAAATTAAGTTCTCAGAAAAGGATCCGGAGAACGATGACCGCCGCCAGGAACGCCGCCGTCAGGACGGCCCCCGCGATATCTCCTCCTGAAAAACGCATCTCATTCATGCGCGTTCTCGTAATGCCGCTTCCGTAGCACCGCGCCTCCATGGCCATCGCCAGGTCCTGCGCGATCCGGAACGCGCTTATGAACAGCGGGACCAGTATCGGAATCAGCGCCTTGGCCCTGTGCAGGATGTTGCCGGATTCAAAATCCGCGCCCCTCGCCTGCTGCGCCTTCATGATCTTGTCGGTCTCCTCCAGCAGAGTGGGGATAAAACGCAGCGCGATCGTCATCATCATGGCGAGATCGTGCGCGGGAAGCCCGAACCTCTTAAAGGGAGACAGCAGAGCCTCGATTCCGTCAGTCAGGCCGATCGGCCTTGTGGTAAGCGTGAGCATGGACGAGCCAAGTATCAGGAGCACAAGCCTGATCCCCATGAAGGCGGCCATCTCCGCGCCCTCTCTGGTGATCTGGAACCTCCAGAGGGAAAATATCACATGGCCCTGGGTCGTGAACAGATTGACCAGCAGGGTAAAGGCGATGATCAGAAAAACCGGCTTCAGTCCCCGGAGTATGAATTTCCGGGGGACTTTCGACAATGTGATCACCGTCTCCAGC
>CADBRP010000251.1 GCA_902797095.1 uncultured Eubacteriales bacterium
AAGGAACTGGTGCAGCAGGAGCTGGACAACGATACCAGATACATCGACATCCCGGACGACATCCGGAATTTCTACAAGATGTACCGGCCGTCACCGCTGGTAAGAGCGTACTGCCTGGAGAAGAAGATGCAGACGCCGGCGAAGATCTATTACAAATTCGAAGGCAGCAACACTAGCGGCAGCCACAAGCTGAATTCCGCCATTGCCCAGGCCTATTACGCGAAAAAGCAGGGCCTGAAGGGAGTTACCACCGAGACCGGAGCCGGCCAGTGGGGCACAGCGCTTGCCATGGCCTGCGCGTATCTTGATCTGGACTGCGAGGTCTACATGGTAAAGGTCTCCTATGAACAGAAGCCTTTCAGAAGGGATGTCATGCGGACCTACGGAGCGAAGGTCACTCCTTCCCCGTCGGATACCACAGAAGTAGGAAGAAAGATCCTGGCGGAACACCCGGGAACCACAGGCAGCCTGGGATGCGCCATCTCGGAAGCCGTTGAGGCGGCCGTGACCAAGGATGGTTACAGATATGTGCTGGGAAGCGTGCTGAATCAGGTGCTTCTGCATCAGTCGGTCATCGGTCTTGAGACCAAGATCGCGATGGAAAAATACGGGATCGAACCGGATATGATCATCGGATGCTGCGGCGGCGGCTCCAACTTCGGAGGACTCATCTCCCCGTTCATGGGAGAAAAGATCCGCGGGGAGAAGGACTACCGCGTCATCGGAGTTGAACCGGCATCCTGCCCGTCTCTCACCAGAGGAAAATACGCGTACGACTTCTGCGATACCGGCATGGTCTGCCCGTTGGCGAAGATGTACACTCTGGGAAGCGGCTTCATCCCGTCCCCGAACCATGCCGGCGGCCTGAGATACCACGGCATGAGCAGCATCATATCCCAGCTGTATGATGACGGATTCATCGAAGCCAGATCCTATGAGCAGACTGAGGTCTTCAAGGCGGCGGTCGAGTTCGCGAAGGTGGAAGGCATCCTGCCGGCGCCGGAGAGCAGCCACGCTATCAAGGCGGCCATGGACGAAGCCGAAAAGTGCAAAGAGACCGGAGAGGAAAAGACGATCGTCATGGGCCTGACGGGTACCGGCTACTTCGATATGGTCGCGTACCAGAAGTTCCTCGACGGAGAGATGAGCGACTACATCCCGACGGATGAAGAACTGGAGAAGGGATTCGCGACTCTCCCGAACATCGGATAATCGGGAAGACTTCCCTGCAAGGGGTTAATACAAACTTATAACATGCGTTTTCGGACGGCGGTTCCGAAAAAGACGGGCGGGGCTGCGGCACCGGTGCAATGATATGCTACCTGTGCGGCAGCCCTGTTTACGCGGCCGCGGCGGCAATCCCCGCGGCAAAGAATATTTAGTATATGAAAAGCAGTCCAATGGTGATATACTCACTATATATGGTTACCGGACAAAAATACTCTGAACGGAGGAACTTTTTGAGAAGAAATAATATTGATTTTACCCTGATCATCATCGTGCTGCTCCTTCTGGGGAGATCGCTGCGCAGCGGCGGTTTTTCAAGCCCCTCCGAGTGGCTGATGGACAAGATCATACTGGTGCCGGCAATCGTAATCGGCCTGACATTCCATGAATTTGCCCATGCCTTTATGGCAGACCGCCTCGGGGACCAGACGCCGAGACTGCAGGGCCGGGTGACCCTGAATCCGCTGGCCCATATCGACTGGATCGGGCTGGTCGCGCTGTTCTTCGCGGGCTTCGGCTGGGGAAAACCTGTGCAAATCGACCCGTACCAGTTCCATCACCGCCGCAGAGACGAGATCCTCGTGAGCGTCGCCGGGGTGGCGATGAATTTCCTGCTGGCGATCGTCTTCACATTCGTGGCGAAGGGTTTTCTCACCGTCGCGGGAGCCGGCTGGATCAGCAGCGGTTTCGGGGAGAGCATCTGGCTGATGATCATCTACATTATCCAGATCAATCTGGTGCTGATGATCTTCAACCTGATCCCGGTGCCCCCGCTGGACGGATTCAACATCCTGGCGCAGATCGTGAACATCAGGGAAACCGAGACCTACTGGAAGATCTATCAGTACGGAAACTGGATCCTGGTGGCGCTGATCCTGTTCGGCGTAGCCGGCCTGATCATCAGGCCCTGCGTGAGCTTCCTGTTCAATCTGCTGACAGGCCTGATCATCTACTGACATGCGGGCAGGATCCGGAAAAGACCGGAAAGAACGGAAAGACCCGATAATAACCAGAAGACATAATAAGGAAAAACAGATAAAACAGATAATGGAATACCTCGAAAGACTTAATGATAAACAGAAGGAAGCGGCTCTCTGCACGGAAGGCCCGCTTCTGATCCTCGCGGGCGCGGGAAGCGGCAAGACCAGCACCATGACCGCGCGGATCGCGTACCTGATCGATCAGAAAGGCGTAAAGCCCTGGAACATCCTGGCGGTCACATTCACCAACAAAGCCGCGAAGGAAATGCGCGGCAGGGTGGAGCAGCTGACGGGAGGCACCCAGGACATGTGGATCATGACATTCCACTCCGCCTGCCTCAGGATCCTGCGCAGCCACGCGGACGTGCTGGGATACGGGCGGGATTTTACAGTGTACGATCCGACGGACCAGAAGACGCTGGTGAAAAACCTCTGCAAAGACCTCCAGATCGATACCAAGAAATTCACACCTTCCTATTTTCTCTCCGCGATCAGCAAGTGCAAGGAGAACCGGGTCACTCCGAAGAACTTCTTCCGCGAATACGGGAGCGGCTTCAAGGAGGAACTGACGCAGAAAGTATATGAGGGCTACGAGAGAGCGCTCCATTCAAACAACGCGATGGATTTCGATGACCTGCTTCTGAACGCGGTGCGCGTTTTCGAGCAGGATGAAGCGGTGCTTCTCAAGTATCAGCAGAGGTTCCGCTATATCATGGTCGACGAGTATCAGGATACCAACCAGATCCAGTACACCTTCGTCAGGATGCTCGCGGACGCCCACGGCAATATCTGCGTTGTCGGGGACGATGACCAGTGCATCTATCAGTGGAGAGGCGCGGACATCAGGAATATCCTTGAATTCGAGAAGGATTTCCCCGGCGCGAAGGTGGTGAAGCTGGAGCAGAATTACCGGTCGACGGGCAATATCCTGGCGGCGGCCCACAGCGTCATCTCCCACAACACCTCCAGAAAAGCGAAGAAGCTCTGGACACAGGAAGAAAATGGAAGAAAACTGACCTGCTTCAGAGCGCGGGACGAACGGGAGGAAGCGCAGTTCATCGCCAGCGAGATCGGAAGGCTTCAGGCCGGCGAGTATGACCAGGAGTCCGGCCGGAGCAAAAGCCGCATGTTCAGCGATTTCGCGATACTCTACAGGACCAACGCCCAGTCGAGGACGTTTGAAGAAGCGCTCTCCAGAAGAGATATCCCGTACAGGGTGCTGGGCGGCCTTCGTTACTATGACCGCAAGGAGATCAAGGATATCATGTGCTACATGCGCCTGGTAAGCAACCGGGCGGACGATCTGGCGCTGCTGAGGATCATCAACGAGCCGAAGCGCGGGATCGGGGCAAAAACACTGGCAAAGCTGCAGTCCCTGGCATCCGTACGGGGCATGAGCCTGTTCGATACGATCACGGATCCGGATGTGGCGGCGGGCTTTTCCGCAAAAGCAGGAGAGGGCATCCGCCAGCTTACCGATATGATACGGTCCTTTGCGGAGGAACAGAGCAACATGCGTGTTTCCGATCTTTACGACGGGATACTGGTGCAGTCCGGATATCTGAAGATGCTGGAGGACCAGAACACCATCGAGAGCGAGAGCAGGATCGAGAATATAATGGAATTCAAATCCGTGATCTATGATTATGAGGAAGAGGATCCGGATCTGACACTGCCGGATTTCATGGAACGCATCGC
>CADBRP010000252.1 GCA_902797095.1 uncultured Eubacteriales bacterium
ACGGCGACATCAAGAGCACCTGACAGAAGGTTCGACAGTGTTCCCACAAAAAAGCCTGTTCTGCCAAGCTGTATCTGATCGGTTCCCGTGAACTACTCACCGCCTACTCCGTAGAGGCGGGAGCTTCCTGAAAAGGAACTTTTGTCGTGCTACACCGGATACCCGATGAGATGGCGGTACGACCTACCCCCGGCGTTCCGACCGGTTGGTGTATTGGAGTCCTGTCACATCAGGCGGATTTTCTGCGCCTGGCTGTGGACAGCGCTGCGGCACGTTTCTGCGCCTTAGCCTCTTCTTGTATAGAAGCAGCAAAGTATTCCAGGAATACCCGCCTGCCTTCGTTGCGGATGTTGACAGCTGCATTCTCATCGCGAAGATGATGCATACCGCACTTCGGACAATCCCATGAGGAAACACCGAGCCTGACATCGTGATTGACGAACCCACAGCAGCAACACGTTTTGGTGCTCGGAAAGAACCGGTCTACTTTGACCAGAACAGAGCCTTTGGCATGCAGTTTACGCTGCAGGGCCTTGCGGAACAGCCCGAATCCGTTGTCATGAAGGCTTTTGCCAAGCGTCAGTGTCTCGCCCATTGTGCGAAGGTCGATATCCTCTACTGCTATGGCATCGTAGCTTCTGGCAAGATAACAGGATTCCTGCTCGATGAAATCGCGCCGCTGATCAGCGATCTTTTTGTGAAGACGCTGAATGCGGAAACGCATCTTGTTATAGTTACGGGAACCCTGCTGCATTCTGGACAGCTTTTTCTGGAGCCTGGACAGTTTCTCTTCAGACCTGCGGTAATAGTGAGGGTAGTTGGCTTTCCTGCCCTCACTGTCTACGTAAAGATCCTGCTGAGAATAATCGAGACCGAGAATAATCAGCTTTTCCAAAATGGAATCATCTCGCTTTATCGCTGCGTCGCGAAGAGTCGTATCCATATCGGCTGCATAGGTATACTCGATAGAAGCATAAAAGACTCTGTCTGTATCCATGCTGATGGTGACATTGCCGATAACAGCGTTTTGCGGGAGTTGCCGATGAATGATCAGGCGGACGCCGGACTTTCTTTTCGGCAGATACAGCCGGTTGCCGACAAGGCGGACCGTATCCTGCTTCAGTGAGTTATCCGGCGATGCGTGCTGACAGTTTGTCTTATAAGAAAAAGAGCCGTGAGCTTTTGAGTGGAACCGGGGCATGCCTTTCAGGCCCCGGAACGAAAGAGGTTCTTTGCCTGACTTATCACGACGCAGTGCGCGTTTTGTATAAGTCCTGTGGTCACACTCCTCGTTGAATTTTCTGAGAGCCGTCTCAAAAGCGATCTTGGCGTTGGCAATGCCCAGTGAATCCGCATCCTTCAGATAAGGATACTCTTTCTTGAACGCGGATACTTCGGGAAGTTTTAATGCAGGAAGCGGGGCCCCGCCGGTATAACCTGTCTCCTCGAGTTTCTGATACAGAAAGTCGACGTACTGATTGTAGACTTTCCTCACACATCCAAAGTTCTGCATGAAAAAGGAGCGGTCATCTTCCTGAAGACGCCTCATATCAAAAGCATACTTTTCAGCCTTGTGCATGATGACGGTAACCGGCATCTGTCACTCCTGTCGAGAGGGTTTCTCTCCCTGCGATTCGATATAACTGCGGATAACATCCATTGTCACCCCGCCTGTCGTCAAGAGGCAGTATGACTTTGACCAGAACATCTCTTTCCATAGGAGCCGTCGGATCTCCGGGAATTCCTTCTTGATCAGCCGGCTGCTGGCGGATTTATAGGCGTTGAGAAACTTTGAAAGTTCACTTTTCGGTTCTGCCCGGAACATGACATGAACATGATCGCCGTCATGGTTCCAGGATTCAATGGTGATTTTGTACGTCTCACCGATGTAGGCAAATATATTACGCAGCCGATCGGAAACGGCATCATTGATCACTCGGCGACGGTACTTTACCACCATAACAAGATGATAGTGCAAGGAGAACACTGAATGGTTGTTACTGTAGAAAACGACAGACATACACGGCACCTCTCTTATTACTACTGATTATATCATAAAGATGAACTGCCGTCAACAAAAATCGAACATCTGTTCTGCACCTGTTCTGTCAGCGTGTGAATGACCTGAAGCGCGCTATCCCGAAATTCATCTCGCCACCTACGCTTCGCTTAGAGGTGGGAGAATTCTTTCTGCGCGCTTGTTAAACTG
>CADBRP010000253.1 GCA_902797095.1 uncultured Eubacteriales bacterium
ATCCAACTTTTCGCTGAAGAAAGTTGGACTGTTGAATTGTCCGGCAAAAGTGATCTAAAAAGAGTCCTATATTAGAGGCATAAAAACTGGGCCTTAAAAAGCGAATATTGGAATATCAGAGGATATAATTCTGATATTCCAATTTTCTCAACTTTCGAAGCGCTGCAGACGACGGCTTCTTGGATTATTCTTTCCTGTGGTGTAATCAATCCAACTTTTCACTGAAGAAAGTTGGACTATTAGATTGCAGGCAGAAATAATCCAAAAAGAGGTCCATTTAAGGGCATAAAACAGGGCCTTAAAAAGCGAATATTGGAATATTAAAGGAAATGTCTTTGATATTCCAAGCAATGGCCGAGAACAAACAGCAACCCCCGGCGCCGCGGCTATCGTCGCGTCTGAGGGAGCGCTTGAATGGTTGAAAGAATGATCAAAAGAACAATCAAAAGAACGAGCAAAAAAGAGCCAAAAAAGAGCCAAAACGAGCAAAAACATGAAATTTTGTGAAAGAAAATGAAAGAAAATGCTTGACAATGACCGAAACGGGTGCTAAACTGCGTATGAAAGCGAGAGGAACCCATGCTGCAATACGAGAGATACGAAACCATATTGAATATGCTTCACGAACAGTCCTCCGTCAGGGTGACGGAGCTCTCCAGGAATATGGGCGTCAGTGAGTCCACGATCCGCAGGGACATTGCGGACCTGGCCAGAGAGGGCCGGCTGAAGAAGGTGCACGGCGGCGCGGTTCCGGCGGACACCGAAGGAGAGCGCAAAGGAGAACGCAAGGCAGAGCGCAAAGGAGAACGCAAGGCAGAGCGCAAGGGCGAACTAAAGGCAGAACGCAAGGTAAATGTTCTCAGGACGGATCTGGAGACAAGATCATGGCTGCAGGCGGATGAAAAAACGAAAGTCGCTGCTTTTGCGGCATCGCTGATCGAAGACGGAGAACTGGTGTATATAGATGCCGGCACGACTACGGGAAGCATGATCGAGCATATCAGCTGCAGGGACGCGACCTATGTGACAAACGGAATCAATCACGCGATGCAGCTGGCGAGAAAAGGACTCAGAACATGGATGCTTTCAGGACTTGTAAAGGCTTCAACAGAGGCGGTCATCGGACATGACGCGGTGAGAAGCCTGCAGAAATACCATTTTGACCGCTGCTTTATCGGAACCGACGGAGTAGACGCGGAAAGCGGGCTGACTACTTCGGATATCGAGGAGTCGATGGTCAAGACAGAAGCCATCAGAAGATCCGTGAAGACATTTGTTCTGGCGGACAGCAGCAAGTTCGGCCTGGTCGCGAGCGTAACGTTCGCTCCGCTTTCCGGGGGAACGATCATCACAGATAAGCTGCCGGATGAGACATACCGCTCTCAGACGGAAATCATAGAACTCAACGAATAAAGGAATCGGGGGACAGGAGGAAAGAAAATGATTAAGATTGCTATTAATGGATTCGGCCGTATCGGACGTCTGGCATTCAGAGAGGTCTTCGAGGACAAGGACTGCGATATCGTCGCGATCAATGACCTGACAAATCCGGGGATGCTCGCGCATCTGCTGAAGTACGACAGTGTACAGGGAAGATACGCTGACAAGCATGAAGTGACAAGCGATGACAGTTCCATTACAGTTGACGGGAGAAAAATCCCCGTTTACAGCGAATCTGACGCTGTGAACCTTCCCTGGAAGGAGCTTGATGTTGATATCGTTCTGGAATGCACAGGCTTTTATACCTCAAAGGAAAAGTCCCAGGCTCACATTGACGCAGGCGCGAAGAAGGTGCTGATCTCAGCTCCCGCGGGAAATGATCTGAAGACGATCGTTTACAGCGTCAACCATGAGACCCTGACAAAGGAGGACCAGATCGTATCCGGAGCGTCCTGCACCACCAACTGCCTGGCTCCTATGGCCAAGGTGCTGGCGAACTACAGAGAAGTAAGAACCGGATTTATGACGACGATCCATGCATACACCGGCGACCAGATGCTGCTGGACGGACCGCACAGAAAGGGCGATCTCCGCAGAGCGAGAGCCGGCGCGATCAACATCGTTCCCAACTCAACAGGAGCCGCAAAGGCGATCGGCCTGGTCATTCCTGAGCTGGACGGCAAGCTGATCGGTTCCGCGCAGCGTGTTCCGGTACCGTCGGGGTCCATCACGATCCTGGACGCGACGCTGAAGGATGAAACGGACAGCGTAAGCGTGGAAGGAATCAACGCCGCGATGAAGGCAGCCGCTTCCGAATCATTCGGCTACACCGAGGAGGAGATGGTTTCCAGCGACATCATCGGAATCACATACGGATCCCTGTTCGACGCGACACAGACTTTGGCTGAAAAATGCGGAACACATATCTATGAGGTTCGTATCGTTGCATGGTACGACAATGAGATGAGCTATGTCAATCAGCTGATCCGCACCATGAAGCACATGGGAACACTCCTTTAGTAAGTTCCTGAAACAGTTGATGATACACCTGAAAAAATGCTCTGCCGGGTATCCCGGCGGGGCGTTTTTTCCAAAAGAGTAACGAGAGGGAGAGATTATGAAAGCGACGAAGATAGTCTGTACACTGGGGCCCGCCAGCTCGGACCCGCAAATCATGAAGGAGATGCTGCTGGCAGGGATGAATGTAGCGCGGCTGAATTTTTCCCACGGATCCCATCCGGAACATAAGGAGAAAATCGATACTTTCCGCGGTGTCTGCGGCGAGCTCGGCATCCCGGCGGCGGTCCTGCTGGACACCAAAGGCCCGGAGATCAGACTTGGGACCTTTGAGCAAAAGCAGGTGCTTCTGCAGAAGGGTCAGCTGTTTACTCTGTACTGCGCGGAAGACAGAACCGGAACAGAGGAAGGCGTCAGCATTTCCTATAAAGGGCTGGCGTCTCAGGTCAGCAGCGGCGACCGCATTCTGGTGGATGACGGCCGGATCCGCATGACAGTAGAGGAGGTCAGGGACGGAAATATCATATGCCGTGTCCGCGATACCGGAAACGTAAGCACGAAGAAAGGCGTCAACGTGCCGGACATCCATCTGGAGATGGATTATCTGTCCGAACAGGACAAGGCGGACCTGCTTTTTGGAATAAAGGAAAACGTGGACTTTGTCGCCGCGTCGTTTATACGTTCAGCTGAAGATGTGGAGCTTGTCAGGGGCTTTCTGGATTCCAACGGCGGAGAAAACATCAAAATCATCTCTAAGATCGAAAACCCTGAAGGGATCCTTCACTTCGAGGAGATCCTGAAGCTTTCTGACGGAATCATGATCGCCCGGGGAGATATGGGCGTCGAAGTGGATTACGCCACGCTTCCGGGCATACAGAAGAGGTTTATCGAGCTCTGCAACAGAAGCGGCAAGCCGGTCATTACAGCGACGCAGATGCTGGAATCCATGGTTCACGAACAGTCTCCGACCAGAGCGGAGATCACGGACGTTGCCAACGCGGTATTTGACGGGACGTCGGCGGTCATGCTTTCGGGCGAAAGCGCGTCCGGCAGCTATCCGGTCAGGACTGTGCAGGTGATGTCGAGGATCGTAGAGAGGGCGGAAATGGATATGCTCTCTTCCGGCAGCCGCAAAAGCATGAAGGAGCTCTACGAGAAGAGCCACGCGCCCGGAGAATCGGATCTGTCCACCGCCATCGGACACGCGGCGTGCACCATCGCGGACGATATCGGCGCAAAGGCGCTGATCGCTATTACCCAGTCAGGGTATACCGCGCGGATGATGTCCAGATTCCATCCGCAGCAGCCTGTCATCGCCGCGACTCCCTCGCCTGAGGCGTCCAGGGAAATGGCTCTTTTCCGGGGCGTCATACCCGTCAGGACAAGTCAGGCCGAGACATATGACGAGCTCCTTGATGAGGCTGTCATCGGCGCGGAAAAGCTGGGGTTCCTCAGTTCCGGAGACAGAGTCGTCATCAGCGCGGGACTGCCGCTGCACATTTCAGGCAACACGAACATGATACAGGTAAAAACGATTTAGAAAGCAGTAAAAACCATTTCTCAGGCAGGCTGTCCGGTGGTATTATGGCAATATGAACAGATTATGGAACGATTTTTGGAATGGGGATAAAGAATACCGGAACGGCCTGATCGCGTCCGTCGGATGCATGGCGCTCTGGGGAGTCCTGCCGGTGTACTGGAAGGCCCTGGTGCCCATCAGCTCCTGGACGATCATCATATACAGGATTTTTCTGGTCAACGTATCGGCCATGGCGATGGCGCGGTATAAATTTACATGGGATGAGATCTTCGAGCCTCTTGTGAGGAATCCGAAGATGCTCTTAAAATACGCCGCGGCCGGCGCGGTCGTCACGATCAACTGGAGCACCTATATCTGGGCAATCAACGCGGGTCATGTCATTCAGGCCAGCATCGGCTATTATATCGAGCCGCTGATGGTATGCGTGTTCGGGATCGTGATTTTCCATGAGAAAATGACGATATACAAGAGCGCCGCCATGATTTTCGCGGCCGGCGCGGTCCTGATTCTGCTGATCCATTTTCATCAGATCCCGGGGATATCGCTGGGGATCGCCCTTAGCTTCGCGGTCTATTCCGCGATTAAAAAAACCGTGGACGTGCCGCCGCTTCTTTCGCTGGTCTATGAAACGATCTGCTTCGCGCCATTCGCTTTGATCGTGATCCTCGCGCTGGAGACGAACGGTCACGGAGCCATGTCCCAGGGCGCGCCCTGGCAGTTTGTGCTGATGCTTTTCTGCGGCGTGGTTACGGTCGTGCCGCTGGCACTTTTCGCTTCGGCCGCGCAGAAGGTGTCCATGTTCATGCTTGGGCTGACGGAATACATCAGCCCGACCCTTTCGCTCCTTCTGGGCGTGTTCATCTACAGGGAGCCCTTTGACAGGGTGCAGTTCCTTGCGATCCTGATCATCTGGATCGGACTGATGTTCTTCTCAGTGGGCGAGTTCCGCGAGAATGTCAGGACTTCCGTAAAAAGGTCGCAGCGCTTCAAGAACGCGCAAACCTCGAAGAGGCTGCAGAGTCTGCCGAGGTCGCCGCGCATGCAAATGCCGCAGAGTCCGCAAAGTGAGCAGGACTCG
>CADBRP010000254.1 GCA_902797095.1 uncultured Eubacteriales bacterium
GAATATAATGGAATTCAAATCCGTGATCTATGATTATGAGGAAGAGGATCCGGATCTGACACTGCCGGATTTCATGGAACGCATCGCGCTTCTGGCCGATGTGGACAATCACGACGCGGGAGAAAACGCCGTGGTCCTGATGACGCTGCACAGCGCGAAGGGACTGGAGTTCCCGTTCGTCTTCATGCCCGGCATGGAGGACGGCCTTTTCCCCGGCTGGAGAGCGTTTGACCGGCCGGACGGGCTGGAGGAGGAACGCAGGCTCTGCTATGTCGGGATCACCAGGGCGAAAGAGCGGCTGTGGCTGACCAGCGCCGAGATGCGGACGATGTACGGAAAGACGGATTTCACAAGGGAGTCCCAGTTCCTGCGGGAGATCGATCCCAGGCTGATGGAAGGGGACGGCGTATATCAGAAGAAGCCCGCGGCAGGCGCCTTCACTGACGGCGTCAGAAAGCCGGCGGCGCCGCGGCCGTTCGATCAGCTCAAATACGCGCGCCAGAAAACAAAGCAGAACGCCGCGGCAATGCAGAGCGCGGCGGAGGAGAGCTTTGCCGCCGGGGACCGCGTGAAGCATCCGAAGTTCGGAAGCGGGGAAGTGCTGCAGGTCAGCGGCAATATCCTGCGGGTGCGTTTTGAAGACGGATCGGAAAAGAAGCTTGCGCTGGGCTTTGCCCCGCTTAAGAAGATATAAGGTAACCGGGAGGAATTTGCCGGAAATGGAAGAAAAGAAACAGCGGATCAGAGAACTGACGGAACTGCTGGATCAGGCGGCGAGAGAATACTATCAGAAGGACCGCGAGATCATGTCCAACGCTGAGTATGACAGCCTGTATGATGAGCTGCAGCGTCTGGAAGAGGAAACGGGTCTCGTGCTGTCCGCAAGCCCCACCGCCAGAGTCGGATACGAGGTGGTGAGCAGCCTTCCGAAGCAGCGTCATCCTTCGCCGATGCTGTCCCTGGATAAGACCAAGGATGTCAGCGAGCTGGCAGGATGGCTGGGGGACATGGAGGGACTTCTGTCCTGGAAGCTGGACGGGCTGACGGTCGTGCTGACCTATGAGGACGGCGCTTTAAGCGGCGCTGTGACAAGAGGGGACGGCGTGACCGGAGAGGTCATTACGCCGAACGCCAGGACGTTTGTGAACATTCCTCTTTCGATCCCCGAAAAGGGACGCGTCACGGTCCGGGGCGAGGCGGTGATCAGCTATCCTGATTTTGAGCGCATCAATGAGCAGTTCGGAGAGGAGGCCGTCTACAAGAATCCGAGGAATCTCTGCAGCGGCTCCGTGAGGCAGCTGAACAGCGAAATCACGGCGCGGAGGCATGTGAGGTTTTTCGCCTTTTCCCTCGCGGAGGGCGGCCCGGGCTTTTCGAGAAGGGGCGAACAGCTTTCCTGGCTCAGGGCGCAGGGGTTCCAGACCGTGGAAACTGTTTCGGTCACCAGAGAAACCCTTGCGGACGCGGTGGCGGATTTTGAGAAACGGATCGCGGATTTCGAGATCCCCTCGGACGGGCTGGTGCTGATCTACGACGATATTGAATACGGAAGGTCCCTGGGCTCCACCGCGAAATTCCCCAGGGATTCCATCGCCTTCAAATGGCAGGATGAGATGGCGGAGACTACGCTGAGGGAGATCCTCTGGAATCCCTCCAGAACAGGGCTCATAAACCCGATCGCGGTCTTTGATCCGGTGGAGCTGGAGGGTACTACGGTATCCAGGGCGTCGGTGCATAATCTCAGCATCGTGGAAGGCCTGCAGCTTGCGGAGGGAGACAGGATCCTTGTCTACAAAGCGAATATGATCATTCCGCAGATCGACAGGAACCTTTCCGCGGGGGAAGGGCATGAGCCTTGCAGGCCGCCGGAGAGCTGTCCGGTATGCGGAAGCGGCACTCAGATCCGGGACGAAAACGGGATCCGGACGGTATACTGCCCGAATCCGTCATGCCCCGCGAAGAAGATCAAATCCTTTACGCATTTTGTAAGCAGAAACGCGCTGAATATCGAAGGCCTGTCTGAGGCTACGCTGGAAAAGTTCATCGCGGCCGGAATACTTCACGCACTGCCCGACCTGTTCAGGCTTTCGGAGCACCGGGAAGAGATCATCACGATGGAAGGGTTCGGAGAGAAATCCTTTGACAATCTGACCGCGGCAGCTGAAAAGGCGTCCCATACGGACCCTGCAAGGCTGCTTTACGGGCTTGGCGTTCCCGGGATCGGGGCGGCAAACGCGCGGATGATCGCGGCCGCCTGCAGGAATCAGTGGGAGAAGATACAGAACCTTGACGAGCAGGAGCTGCTGTCCATCGAAGGAATCGGAGAGATCATGGCCAGGGACTTCAGAAGCTTTTTTGATGATCCTGAAAACCGCAGAGTGACGGGAGAACTTCTGAAAGCGCTCACTCTGGATGAGAGCTATGAGGAGAAGGACAGCCTGCCTTTGCAGGGAAAGACCTTCGTGATCACGGGAAGCCTCGATAAGTTCGCCAACCGTGACGAGGCGAAGGAGCGCATCCTCTCGCTGGGCGGAAAGGTGGCGGGATCGGTCAGCAAAAAGACCGATTATCTGATCAACAACGATATCCATTCAGGATCCTCCAAGAACAAAAAAGCGAAGGAGCTGGGGATCCCGATTATAACCGAAGATGATTTTCTGGAGATGATCAAATGATTTTACCTGTAGGAAAACTGGACAGCGATCTGCTGAAACAGATCGTTTTTGACAAGATCACATACAGAAGCCCGGATGTCCGGGTGCGGCCCGGGATCGGAGAGGACTGCGCGGTCATGGACTTCGGAGAGTACGACTGCGTGATGTCGAC
>CADBRP010000255.1 GCA_902797095.1 uncultured Eubacteriales bacterium
CCCCTGATGCGGCAATGGAAGGAATATCTTCCGGATGATTTCCTGAAGGAGAACCGGCTCTGCGGCGCCGCGGCCGCGCTGGAAAACATACATTTTCCGCAGGACGGAAACACATTCCGCGCCGCGAAATACAGGATGATCTTTGATGAGCTGTTCCTTCTGCAGACCGGGCTTGCGGCTGTCAGGCGCAAAACCGCGGCGCGGAAGGGAGTGGCTTTTACAGAGGAAAAAGCAGAAGAGGAGTATATCGCGTCTCTTCCATACCCCCTGACAGGCGCCCAGAGGCGCTGTGTAGATGAGATCATGGGCGATCTGGAGTCGGAGAAAGCGATGAACCGCCTGATCCAGGGAGATGTTGGTTCAGGCAAGACCGCTGTTGCGGAGATTGCTATGTTCAAAGCGGTCCGGAGCGGATATCAGGCAGCCCTGATGGCTCCCACGGAGATCCTCGCGCGGCAGCATTATGAAGGCATCGCCCCTGCCTTTGCGAAATTCGGAATAAAGACAGGATTCCTGTCAGGATCACTGAAAAGCGCTGAGCGGCGCGAGATACTTGAAAGCCTGAAGGAGGGCGGGACAGACGTGCTGATCGGAACGCACGCTGTTATCCAGCCGGATGTGGTCTTCAGGGATCTGGGCCTTGTCATAACGGATGAGCAGCATCGTTTCGGCGTGGATCAGAGAATCAGGCTAAGGGAGAAGGGCTCTTCGGCGAATGTCCTGGTCATGACCGCGACGCCGATTCCCCGGACGCTGGCGGTTGTGGTCTACGGAGATCTGGATATCTCCGTGATCGATGAAATGCCGCCGGGCAGAAAGCCGGTAAAGACGCGCTGCGTTTCCGGGAAGAAGCGGATGGAGTGCTACAGATTTCTGGAAAAGGAAATGGCGGCGGGGCGCCAGTGCTATGTAGTGACTCCGCTGATCGATATGTCAGAGACGCTGACGGAGATACGGTCGGCGCAGGAGACGAGGGATGAGCTGGCGCAGCTGTTTGACGGGCGCCACGGACATGGGGCGTTCCGTGTGGAGCTGCTGCACGGCGGCATGAAGCAGGCAGAGAAGGACGCTGTTATGGAGGCGTTCGCCGCGGGAGAGATCGATCTTCTGGTCTCCACTGTGGTGATCGAGGTGGGGATCAACGTACCGAACGCGTCGGTAATGGTTATTGAGAACGCCGAACGTTTCGGACTGGCTCAGATGCACCAGCTGCGGGGCAGGGTCGGCAGAGGCGGGTATCAGTCATGGTGCTTTCTGATCATGGAAGGCGGCAGCGAGATATCACAAAAGCGCGGCCGGATCATGGAGGCTTCCGCGGACGGCTTTTATATAGCGGAGGAGGATCTGAAGCTAAGAGGACCCGGAGATCTCTTCGGAACCAGGCAGCACGGGCTTCCGCAGCTGAAGCTGGCGGACCCGGTTCGTCACGCGGATGTGCTGAAACACGCGCGGGACGCGGCGGCGGAGGTGATCAGCCGGGACCCGGAGCTTTCGCTTCCCGGGCATGAGGCGCTGAAGGAACGGCTGAGGCATATGTTCCGGGACGGATCAGGCCTGGAACTTTAGTTTTACGGCAAAGGAGATGACATATTATGAGAGTGATAGCGGGAAAGTACAAAGGCAGGAAGCTGGCGTCCCCGGACAACTATGATATCCGTCCGACTACAGATAAGGCCAAGGAGGCCCTGTTCAGCATACTGACAAATGATATCCCCGGGGCAAGGGTGCTGGATCTCTTCGCGGGAACCGGATCCCTCGGCATCGAGGCGCTGAGCCGGGGCGCGGATTCATGTGTTTTCTGCGACAGTTCGCGGGCGGCGGTCTCCCTGGTGAAACAGAATCTGGATCACTGCGGGACGGAGGAGGAAACACAGGTGCGTACAGGAGATTACAGAACCGTGCTGCAGAGCCTTTCGGGGAAGTTTGATATCATTCTTCTCGATCCTCCCTACGGAAGAGGCCTTCTGGACGACGCCTTCCGCATAATCGCTGAGCGCGGCCTGCTTTCAGAGGACGGAGCGATCGTTGCCGAGTACCGGAAAGAGGAAGTTCTTCCGGAGGTTTTCCATGGCTTTGAAAGAGAAAAAGAACGCCGTTACGGTATTGTGAAACTGGCGATATATCGTTGCGGCGAACCGGAGAATATGGTATGATGTTTTCTGGTTATGGGAGGATGTGCGCATGAAGACACGGGCTTTATATACAGGGTCTTTTGACCCGCTGACCAATGGGCATATGAACATCATTACACGGGCTTCCAAGCTCTATGATGAGCTTACTGTCGGCATCATCGCCAATCCTTCGAAGAAAGCGCTGTTTCCTATCGAGGAGCGTGAGATCATGATCGCGGAAGCACTCAGCTGTCTGGGAAACGTGAAGGTTGACCATTTCAGCGGGCTTCTGGCGGATTTCGTCAACAGCCACGGATTCAACGTGGTCGTGCGGGGTCTGCGCGGCGCTACCGATTTTGACTATGAAATACAGATGGCACAGATGAACGCCAGGCTTTTCAACGACCAGGTGGAGACGGTTTTCCTGATGACGGATCCTCAGTATTCGTTCCTCAGCTCCAGCATGGTCAAGGAAGTGCATTCCCTGGGCGGATGCATCGATGGTCTGGTGCCGGAGGCCATTCTGAAGCGGATGGATGAAGTACTGCAAAAACAGGCGTAAAACGCATGAAAGAAACGGGAGGACGACATGAGGGTTTTAGAGCTGTTGGAAGAAATTGAAGAAATCGTGGATACAGCGGCAGGATTTCCGCTGACCGGCAAGATCATGGTGGATTCTCAGGAACTTCTTGAGATCGTCAGAGAGATCCGGGCGGAGCTTCCCGATGAGATCCAGCAGGCGCAGTGGATAAAGAATGAGCGTGAGAGGATCATGCAGGAGGCCAAGAACCAGTATGAAGCGGTGATCGATGACGCGCAGAAGCAGGCTGACGCGCTGGTCGAAAACAATGACATCACGGTCAAGTCCAAACTGCGTGCCGATGAGCTGATGAAGGTCACCGAAAACACAGCCAAACAGCTCAAGATCGGAACCTATGATTATCTTGACGGCATTCTTTACAGTTTCCAGGGCAAGATGGAGCACCTGAGCACACTCTATTTCGGTGATATGTTCTCCAGCATCGAGAAGGCTTTCAACGATATCAACGCAGCGCTGGAAGCCAACCGCGAAGAGCTTAAGGAAATGGCTTACCGCGCTCAGATGGGCGAGGATGAGCCTTTGGCGGAGCCTGCTCCGGAAACAGAGGAGGAAGACTTCGACGGGTTTGAAGCCAAGGAGTAAGGAGTCTGAACTTTATTATGAAACCGCGCCATGGTCTCCCTGTGAGGCCATGGTTTTTTTGAGGGCGGCGCGGAACGGGGATGCTCCGGATGAGAACGGATCCGCCGGCGCGCATTCAGAAACATGATGAAAGAAAATATCCTGGGTATAACAGCAGAATATGATCCGTTTCACAACGGACACGCCTGGCATATCTCCCGCGCGAAGGAGATCACGGATCCGCGGGCGGCGGTCTGTGTGATGAGCGGGAATTTCACACAGCGAGGCGAGCCCGCGCTGGCGGATAAATGGGACAGGGCGGAGACCGCGGCTCGGCATGGAATCAGCCTGGTCCTTGAGCTGCCGTTCATGTACGCGTGCAGCAGGGCGGAGGACTTCGCGTCCGCCGCGGTGGATATCCTGGCTGAAGCCGGCGTGACGCACATCTCCTTCGGATGCGAGGCGGAGAAACCGGAAATGCTTGAGAAACTGGCCGATCTCAGGACAGAGAACGCCGGGGCTTTTGAAGCGGAACGGCAGGCTCTGATGGGCGGCGGCCTTTCCTTCGCAAAGGCAGGGGAGCTCGCTTCCCGCAGGCTTTTCGGAGATGAGCTTACCGGGCTTTCGCTGCTGCCGAACAATATACTGGCGCTTGAATATCTCCGCCGCATCAGATTCTGGAGGGAGAAGGGAAGAAGGATCATACCGGTTCCGGTCGTGCGGAAAGGCTCCGGGTATGCCGGGGCGGATCTGAAGACAGGGTTTGCCGGAGGCTCCGCGCTGCGGAAAATGGCGGCTGAAGGAAAGGATATCAGCCCGTATCTTCCATATGGCAGGACATCCTGGTCCGACCTCCCCGAAGCCCGCGAGAAGCTGTATATGATCCTGCGGGGAATCATCATGCGTTCCGCTCCGGAAGAGCTTGCCATGATACGGGGCGTAGGAGAGGGAATGGAAAACCGCCTTAAGCAGGCGGCTGTAACGGAAGAGTCATAC
>CADBRP010000256.1 GCA_902797095.1 uncultured Eubacteriales bacterium
CCAATCAGCTGGATATGGGCAATGAGGGCATGAGCATCGCCATCGGAAACATCTTCGGCGATATGGCGCCGAAGAAGAAAAAGAACAAGAAGGTCAAGGTAAAGGACGCCCGGAAGATCCTGAGAGAAGAGGAAGCGCAGAACCTGATCGACATGGACCAGGTGACGGATGACGCTCTGTACAACGCGGAGCAGAACGGTATCATTTTCATCGACGAGATCGATAAGATCGCGTCCGGTTCCGGTTACCGCAGCGGCGCCGATGTGTCCAGAGAGGGAGTGCAGAGGGATATCCTGCCGATCGTGGAAGGAAGCGTGATCCAGACAAAATACGGGCCGGTCAAGACAGACCATATCCTGTTTATCGGAGCGGGCGCGTTCCATACCGCGAAGCCCACGGACCTGATCCCTGAGCTGCAGGGACGTTTCCCGATCCGTGTGGAACTCGAGAATCTGGATAAGGATACCTTCGTCAAGATACTGACCATTCCCGAGAACGCTCTTCTGAAGCAGCACAAGGCTCTGCTTGAGACAGAGGGCATCCGGATCGAGTTTACTGACGAAGCGGTGGATGAGATCGCGGAGATGGCGTATCTGATGAACGAGCAGACAGAGAATATCGGCGCGAGACGGCTTCATACGATCCTGGAGCGGCTTCTGGAAGATATTTCCTTCAACATCCCGGATATGGAGGAAGAAGAAGTCGTGATCGACAGAGAATATGTGAGGGAGATCTTCGAGGAGAAGATTCATCCGGAGGATATCGACAGGTATATCCTGTAAAAAACGCCGGATTGTTTCCTGAGAAGAACAGACGCCCGGAAGGCAACGCCTTCCGGGCGCTGATATTTTTTGAAAAATCAAACTAATCTGTTGTTTTTCGGATTAAAATTGCTATAATATAAGGGAATATAAGCTTGATTAACCAACGAAGGGGGATGCAATGAGTGACATTTTAAGTAAGGTCCGGAAATTGAACTGGCTCCTGCAGGAAAGTCCTACCGGGGCGTTTTCCTTTAACGAGATGTGCGGCATTCTGAGCGACATGCTGGATGCGAACGTCTATGTGGCCAACCTTAGAGGAAAAGTTCTGGGCGTGGCATACAAGGAGAAGGCAGACAGCTCAACGATAGTGAATTCAGATACCGGTGAGGAGGTATTCCCCAAAGAATACAACGATGAATTCATGAAGTTCAGATCCACGGTGGCGAATCTTACCGGGGATGAGGTTCTTGATGTTTTCAAATATGACTATGATACCGTGGACAAGATCCATACGATTATTCCGATCCTCGGAGGCGGAAAACGGTGGGGCACGCTGATCATGGTCAGATACACACCGGAATTCAGCGATGAAGATCTGGTGCTGGGAGAATACGGAGCAACGGTTGTCGGGCTGGAGATCCAGCGGCGCAAGACCGAGGAGGAGGAAGCCGAGGAAAGGCAGGTCTCGATGGTCAGAATGGCTATCGGAACACTCTCCTATTCCGAAGTTGAGGCGGTGCAGCAGATTTTTGCCGAGCTGGACGGAGACGAGGGCCTTCTTGTGGCGAGCAAGATAGCTGACAGATCCGGCATCACCAGATCTGTTATCGTAAACGCCCTGCGCAAGCTGGAAAGCGCCGGCGTGATCGAATCCAGATCTCTCGGCATGAAGGGAACCAGGATCAAGATCCTTAACGACAAGTTCAAGGATGAGCTGTCAAAGATGACGGTATAAGGGTTCCGCGCCGCGTTCTGGATACTGCCGCGCGCGGTGTTTGCGTGCCGGCGGCCGCGGACCGGGAGGAAAAACAGAAGGCAAACGGAAAAACAGAAGACAGGAAGAGGCGGCGGTTTGCCGCCTCTTTTCAGTTGCCTGTTTTCTGTGTTATGATTAGAACATGGTCAGATTCAATGAAAACAACGAGGTCCTCCGTGAGGACGAATACAGGGCGATTCTGGTCGGCGCGGACATGGGAGACGACACAGAACACTCCATGCGGGAACTTGAGGGACTGGCGGAAGCCGACGGCATTGAGGTCGCGGGAATGATGACCCAGCCCATGGAGCATCCCAACGCGGCGACGTTCATCGGACGCGGAAAGCTGGAGGAACTGGCGGAGCTGTGTGAAGCGATGGAGGTCGATACGGTGATCTTCAATGACGAGCTCAGCGGCATCCAGATCAGGAACCTTGAGGACGCGCTCGGCGTGCGCGTGATCGACAGAACGATACTGATCCTGGACATCTTCGCGGACCGGGCGGTTTCCAGAGAGGGCAAGCTTCAGGTGGAGCTGGCGCAGCTTCAGTACCGCATGCCCAGACTTTCCGGCTTCGGCAGGTCCCTTTCCCGGCTTGGCGGAGGAATCGGGACGAGGGGCCCGGGCGAGAAAAAGCTGGAGACGGACCGGCGGCATATCGCGGGAAGAATCGACGATATCAAAGCCGAGCTCAAAAAAGCGGCCCGGGTCAGGGATACCCAGCGGGCTGAAAGGGTCAGGACCGGGATTCCGACGGTAGCGCTGATGGGATATACCAACTCCGGGAAATCCGCGATCATGAACAGGATCCTGGCGATGACGGAGAAGGACGAAAAGACGGTGTCCTCGAAGGACATGCTGTTCGCGACGCTGGATCCCCAGCACCGCAGGATCACGCCGGAAAACGGCAGGGAATTCATTCTGATCGATACGGTGGGCTTTGTAAGCCGCCTTCCCCACGGGCTCGTGGAGGCGTTCAAGTCAACGCTTGAGGAGGTGCGGGACGCGGATCTTCTGATCCATGTCGTGGACAGCTCCTATGAAAACCGGGATTTCCAGATCGATGTAACGGACCGCGTCATGGATGAGATCTGCGGAACGTCGGCTGCCCGTCTCATGGCGTACAACAAGATGGATATCGCGGATTCTGTCCCGGAGGATGTCAGCGGAGGGCCGGCGGTGTTCATTTCCGCGAAAACAGGAATGAACATGGAACTCCTGATGGAAATGATCCAGCAGGCGATCGACGGGAACATGGTCGAGGCTGCCTTTGCTTTTCCGTACAATATGGGCGGAGCCGTGTCCAGGCTTTGCGAAAACGGGAAGGTGGAGAGCATCGAATACGAGGCGGAAGCCACCGTCCTGCGGGGCAGGTTCCGCCTGGAGGATTATAACCGATACAGGCAGTACGAGGTGTAAATGGAACGGTACAGAACAGCGGCCGCGGAGACGTCCGCGGAGCAGGTGATTGAAAGATCGAGATTTATCGCTCATATAAAGCCGGTCGAAAGCCGGGAGGAGGCGGAGGAGTTCATCTCGCGGATCCGCGCCGAATACAGAGACGCGACGCATAACGTGCCGGCTATGGTTCTGGGGGAGAAGGCGCAGCTTCAGTGGGCAAGCGACGACGGGGAACCCCAGGGCACTTCCGGAGCGCCTATCGTGCAGCTTCTGACCGGAGAAGGCCTGACAAATCTGGTGATCGTGGTCACGCGCTATTTCGGCGGGATCAAGCTGGGAACAGGAGGGCTGGTAAGAGCCTATACCTCCAGCGCGCGGCTGGCGCTGGACGCGGCAGGAATCTGCAGCGTCTGCGAAGTCGCCCGTATCAGGGCCCAGGTGGAGTACACTCATTACGACCGGATCAGCAGGATGGCTTCGGACGGACTGGCCGGCAGAGAGTCGGAGGCGTTCGTCATAGCGGACACGGAATACGGCGAGAAGGTCGTCCTGACGGTGCTGACGCAGTCGGAGGACGGGGACTGGTTCGTCGATACCCTTCAGAACCTGACATCGGGCACAGCGGTGATCCTCTCCAGGGAGGAAGCGCTGGAAAAATGCTGACATGGCCCTGACAGGGCGCTGTCAGAGCATGGGCGGAAAAGCCGTCCGCGGGAACAGTTTAAAGGTTTTCGCACTAAGTCAAATAAAAGTCTTGACAGAACCGCGTTTGCCCTATATAATCTGTAAATGTGTCGAGCGATAATGGAGCTTGCGGGCGCTTAGCTCAGCTGGGAGAGCACCTGCCTTACAAGCAGGGGGTCACAGGTTCGAGCCCTGTAGCGCCCACCA